>NZ_JAXIVS010000018.1 GCF_034259325.1 Hyalangium ruber
TGCAGCAGTCGTCGAGGCTGAGCTCGACGCCATCTGCCGGGACGACTCCTTCCTGCGCCGCCTGTGGCAGAGTTCGGAGCTTCCGATCCCGCCAGCCCTGACATTACTTTCCTGAGAGCCTATAAATTAGGGGAGGTCGTCTACCAGGAGCCCTACCTTCTGCTGGGCCTCGGGAATGGAGGCAACGCCTGCACCGAGGACCTTCTCTTCGACTGTGGCGCGTCGATCATCGCGCGCGCCTCGTTCCTCCGGTTACCGGAGGTTGCGATCCCTATCCTTGGCGGCAAGGACGGCCTGCGGACGCTTTGGGCCGTGGAGAAGGGAGTCTTCGAACAGGCGGACTACCTGGAAGCGGCCAGGCTCTTCGCCTCGCGCCACGTCTACATGGTGAAGAGCCTCGCGGTCTGGAATTGGAGCCGCTCAGGCACTGTTGGCTGCGGAATGGCCAACAGCGCAACGCAACTTCTTCGGCTACCTGCCCGAGGAGCTTCAAAGGCATTTCCCTGAGGGACGCGATGCCGGGCGCCCTGCACGCGAGCCCGGGGGCAGAAGCGGGCTTCCTGGAAGCGCGCTTGGCGGCAGCTGCGCGTTCACCCGTCCTGCGCGCCAAACTCATTGGGCTTCGGTATCGAGCGTAATCCAGGCGAAGCCTTCACCATCGACCGACACCTTTGAAAGAGGGCCCTCGCCTGTCGGCAGCGTCCCGGCGGCGAGCGCCGTTTCCCGGCGACTGAGAAGGTCATCTCGATACCGCTCCACGTCGTTCGCCAGGCGTTCTCGGGAGGGCCGCTTCGAGAGGGCGAGGAGTTGCGCCGCGGCAAGTGCCGCGTCGTCGGCGTTCTTCGCGACGACCCGCAGCTCCGTTGTGCGGCGGGAAAGAGGCGCACGGTAGAGCCAGACGTTTTGCCCCTCGCGGACCGGAAGCGCAGTCACAGCGGTAGCTGAACGTGCGCGACGCAGCGTCGACGCCACCGTCTCCCAAGTGACCCCCTCAAGGAGCAGCGGCGGCAATGATGCCCGGTCTCGGGGCCGTCGAATGCTCCTGTGAGAGTGCTCCTTGAGCCACGTCTCAGGAGGGACGAGCTCGACCTCCTTTGCCTTCGCTGGGGGTGTCCGCGCAGGCGGCCCCCGCTTCGGGCCTTCCCGGTCCACCTGTGGAGCGCTCATAACCTCATCCGCCGACCCGCTGGCGGTAACACCTGGGGCCATCGCCGCAGTGGGATGCGTTCCCCGCTCGAAGTCGTGGAGTGTGACCGCGTCTGTCAAGGCTTCGCGGCCTGCGATGTGCTCCAGCTCCTTCAGCATCTTCCCCGCATCCGCCCAATCGTTGTCCGCTGCGAACGCGACCATGTCGAGGAGGGGCTGAAGGTGAGCCTGCGACTGGGGCTCCGGCGTGGTGTGGAGCAAAGAGGAGAACGCCTCGTGCAGAAACTCCGCCGCCTCAGCCCAATCGGCCTTGTTGGCGAGCATGTACGCCTCGAAGACCTGGGCAGGGCTCTTTGGCACCATCGGCTCGATGACGGTTTTGCTGTTGAAGAACAGCGGAAGGAGCACCATCGGCGCGCCGGCTCTGCGGAGGCATTCGGAGCACGTGTGGGGGCATGACTTCTGTTTCTTGAACTGCAAGCCTGGCAGCATGCCCAGAACGAATCTCCCGTCCGCGATAAAGGGGGTTGCAATCGCGGAGCGATGCGCGCTGACCCGAGCGCGGCGCACAATACGCTTCGTCACGACGGCCGATGCCTTGCCGCTGCCGAGCGGCCGGCTCAGCGTGTACACGGACGAAATCTGCTCTAACGCTTCCCGGCGCCTGGCGGAGATTTCACTACAGATGGAGTACGTCAGGGGGTCGAAGCTCCGCCGCGCGGCCTTCGCTCGAAGGCGCTCCGCGTTGTTAGTTCGGGCCTTCGCCTCAAGGGCGACGATTTCGTTTTTCGCCGGGTCGAAGCAGAGAAAGTCGGGGCGCATGTCACCCGACGGGCGAACGATTCGCGCGATGCGTGCTCGTGGGACATGCACTTGGCGGACTACCTCCGCCGCGAGGAACTCGCCGAAGTCGCCCAACAGCGAAGTGGGGACGGACTGAGAATCGTCGCCACGCCAATTTCCAGCGAGGAGGTCCGCGTAGAACTCAGGGAGGGCGCTGAGGATCTGGCCCCAGTTCCCCTCCAGCCGTGGCGCGAATTGCTCGAGCGTTTCCGGCGCGACTTCGAGGTCCAGCGGCTTCGCACGAGCCGCGAGAATCCCCTTCTTTATCGCGGATGCCTTGTCGCCGATGTGGAGCCGCGGCGTGACGATTTGGAACTTGGCTGGCATATCTCCCTCGAAAATGGCGGTTCGCTCTCCGCGTTGACCGTGGGGCTCCTCAATGTGAGCAGCGGTTCCGGGCGTTGTGAGCAGCGGAGCGTTGACAGGTTCCGGTTTCCGCGCCCCCACGCGGCCGCGCCACGCAGGCTTGCCGGAAAGACACTATAGAATATGTCTCTTTAGAGCGCCTAACAAAAGTCAGGTTTGAAGGCGGCGAAAGAGTATCAGGCAGTAGCCCAGGACGAGGAAGCCGAAGTGGATATCCTCCCGCCGTTCATCGCGTACCCGTAGGCGCCGCTACCGGTTCTTCCACGAGTTCGTTCGCTCCACCACCCAGCGGTGGCGCCCCAGCCGCTGCTTCGATTCGATGCCGGGTCTTGCAATACGAGGAGCGATGCCGCGTCGTCGCAGTTCCCGACGGTTCTTGCGCGAGGCGTACGCCTTGTCGGCGTGCAGTTTGGCGGAGCGGTGACGAGGACGCCCCTGCGGCTGCTTGACATCCGGGATGACGTCCAGCAGGGGGAACAACTCGTGGGTGTCATGGACGTTGGCCTCCGTCAGACTCTCGGCCAGAGGAAGGCCCTCTCTGTCGACGAGAAGATGATGCTTGCTACCCGCCTTCGCTCGGTCCGTCGGGTTCTTGCCTGCGAGGGCCCCCTTTTGAAGCTCGGACTGTCGAGGAGTCGATCGAGACACGGCTGAAGTCCACCAAGTCCTGCTGCCCCAACTCGTTGAGCAGGGCGCGCTGGAGCTTCTCGAACACTCCGGCCCGAATCCACTGCTCCAGGCGCCTCCATGCCGTCATCCCCGACAGGCCGAACTGCTTCTGTGGGAGCATCTCCCAGGGGATGCCGGTTTTGAGCACGAAGACGATGGCCTCCAAGGCGGCCCGGTCATCGGCACGTGGCCGGCCGGGCTTCTTCTTCTTGGGGGCGGGAAGCAGCGGAGCCACTCGCTCCCACAGTGCGTCCGGTACCAGCTCGCGAGCCATGCACCACGGTGTTCACGGTCCACCCGTCCGTCCAACTAAGCGTCGTGCAAGCGATATTCGTGCGCTACGCAGGCTCATCGGGTGCATCACGCAGGGGTGGAAATGGCATGAGCAACTCCAGCGCCTTCTCGACGGGCATCGCACCGTACAAGATTTCAGAGGTGCATTGGTCTGGGGCAGCAGCTTTTTGAAAACCGCTGATCGACGCACAGGAAACTCAATCAATCTGAAAGCGCTCTGCCAGGCACTCTACCATCACAATTTCACGAAGGCGGATCAACCGGCTCATGCACAGGCTCTGCTTCAAGTCATTACGGCAGTCGCGGCTGAGTTGGGGCTTCGCAACGAACTCGCTGAGGCACACAGGTCCTGGCGGCATCACACGCGGAATCAGTTCAGCTGGAGGTTGGCTGCACAAGACGGTGAACCTGAACTGGATCCCGTATTGGCCGAACTCTGGCCAAGGAAGAAGTCCTGAGGGGCGAAGGACCGCGTGCCCGGAGCTGGTGCTTGACGGTGGACTGGACCTGATCACTTCCGTTGCCAGGGACTACAACTGTTGTCAGCCCCCTCGGCGACGGGCGCGGCACCGGGGGCTGGCTCTGGATCGAGCGTGGACTACAGGCCTGGAAGAACCTGCACGGGGACGGATCTTGCCGCCCCCTCCCCCTCCTCGCTCGTGTCCGTGGGCCTCGCTAGAATCAGGCTCTGGGCTGCTTGAGCGTGCCGACCGTGAAGACCACGATGCTTGCCACGAACAGCAGCCCCGACACCAGTGCGAACACCGCTGTGACGAGCATGGCCCGAGTGATGGACTGCGCCAACAGGGCTGCCTTCTCCGCGGGATCCGCCGAGACGGTCTGGAACGCCCACACCAGGCTGAGTGCCGTGCAGGCCATGCCCAGGAGCCCGGCGCCGAGCGAGAGGACCGGCATCCATGCGGCCCGGCGCCACCAGCTACCGCCCTGCCGTTCCGCGACGCTCCGTCCCCAGACCCGCAGCGCCCAGGTGATGAGCACCTGGACCGCCACGCTGACAATCGCGCCAACAATGAAGCCAATGAATTCAGCGAAGGATCCCGAATCCGTCATCGGCGCCCATCATAGGGCCAAAAGGAGTGGTGGGCTCCAGCCGCGTCCCCGCATCGCAACGTGATGATCCGCACCGTGCCGGACGACCGCGCAACTGGCGGCCCATGGCCTCTCCAGCGTGACGCACGGCGCATCGATGGGATGAAGCGGCGGAGCACTATCCATGTGGTAGTGCAGCAGCCCACCACTCAGGACAAGTGGAGGCGCGCAGTGGACTTCATCGGCATCGACGTGCACAAGAGGGAGAGCCAAGTGTGCATCCTGGCTGCAGGGGGAGAGGTGGTGGAGAAGCGCATCCGCACCGAGCGGGAGCGTTTCGCCGAACTGCTTGAGGGCAGGCCCTCTGCCCGCATCTTCATCGAGGCCTCCACCGAGAGTGAGTGGGTGGCCAGATGCCTGGCGAAGCTGGGGCACGAAGTGGTGGTGGCCGACCCGAACTTCGCCCCCATGTACGCGACACGGAGCCGGCGAGTGAAGACGGACAAGCGCGACGCGCGGACGCTGGCGGAGGCGTGCAAGCTGGGAGCGTACAAGCCGGCTCACCGCACCTCGGATGCTCGCCGTCATCTGCGTGCCCATCCGGGCCACCGGGCGGATCCCCTCGCTCTGTCCCGACGGGGACGGCGAACTCTTACGAGCAAATCGGTTCTTGGCGGACCAGATTTGGACCCAATCCGGCGCGCATAGATCGCCGCTTCTGCGCCAAGTAGAAGTGGCCAGTTGGGGAGAGCGGACGTGTTGGGGCACTGCCGGCTGTACGTCGTGGCCCTGATGCGGAGTCACATCGTCTTGGCAGCCACTTCCTTGGCAACCTCGATGAAGAGCCGCAGCGGTCCCGAGCGCTGTGCGCGGCTCGGGAAGTAGAGAAAAAAGCCGGGCACGCTGGGCGCATACTCCTCGAGCACGCGCACCAGCCGCCCCGTGTGCAGCGCCTCCTTCACCGCTGGTTCGAAGGCGTATGCGAGCCCCAGGCCCTGCTCGACCAGGGCCTGCGTCAGCTCGCGGTGGTTGGTGACGATGCCGCCGCGCACGGGCACCCGCCAGTTGCGCTTGCCGCGCTCCAGTTCCCAGGCGTAGAGCGCACCGCTTGAGGGGACGCGGATGGTGAAGCACTCGTGGCGCAGCAGGTCCTCAGGCCGCCGAGGCGTGCCGTGCTTCGCGAGGTAGCTGGGGGCGGCCACCACAACGAAGCGAAAGGCGTCGGTGAGGCGCACCTGCACCATGTCCCGCTCGATGGCCTCGTGGAGGCGCACGCCCGCGTCGTAGCCCTCGACGACGATGTCCACGAAGCGGTTCTCGACCACCACCTCCACCTCCACCCTCGGGTGGCGGCCGCGGAAGGCCGGCAGCACCGGGGCGATGACGTAGGGCACCGCGATTTCGGGCACCGTCAGCTTCAGCCGCCCCACCGCTTCCCCCGGCTGTGCCGACACCTCCTGCAGGGAGGCAAGCGCCTGGCCGAGTCCCGGCCCTGCACCCTCAAGCAGTCGCCGGCCTGCTTCGGTGAGCGCCATGCTGCGGGTGGTGCGGGTGAAGAGCACTACCCGCAGCTGATCCTCGAGCTGGCGCACGGACTGGCTCACCGCCGCCGGAGAGACACCCAGTTCGCGCGCCGCTGCGCTGAAGCTCCGCAAACGGGCCACCACGAGGAACGTCTGCAACTGTGGCAGGAGGTTGGTCTTCATCGGGAAGTGTCCATGCGGACGCTGATGGGGCGCCCTGTCTGCGCATCGCGCCTCGGACCTGACGCGCTGGCCGCGACTGCCTCTTAGCAGCAGCCATTTTCAACTGCAGCTTTAAAGCCCTTTGAGCTCTCGCCACCTAGTTTGGTGCAGCCCAGAGGGCTACTTCTCTTCTTGTCACGGCGGAGCCCTCGAGTCGGGGGCCGCCACCCACCGCGCGACGGACGCGCAGGGAAGAGAAGAGCATGAGCACGAGGAACCCCTTTCTCACCCTCAACAACGGCGTGCAGATGCCGGCCCTCGGGCTCGGCGTGTTCCAGAGCACGCCCGAGCAGACATCGAGCTCCGTCGTCGCGGCCCTCGTGCGTGGCTACCGGCTCATCGACACGGCGGCCGCCTACCTCAACGAGCGGCAGGTGGGTGAGGCCATCGCCCGCAGTGGCGTGCCGCGCTCCGACGTGTTCGTCACGACGAAGCTGTGGATCAGCGACTACGGCTACGAGCGCGCCCTGCGCGCCTTCGATGTGAGCTTGCGCAAGCTCGGCCTGGAGTACATCGACCTGTATCTCCTCCACCAGCCGTTGCCCTCGGACTTCGAGGCGACCGTGGGGGCGTACCAAGCCGCCGAGAAGCTGCTCGCGGACGGGCGCGTCCGTGCCATCGGCGTGAGTAACTTCAGCCCGAAGCAGTTGGAGGACCTCGCCGCGCGCACCCGCGTGGTGCCCGCCGTGAACCAGGTGGAGGTGCACCCCTTCTTCACCCAGCGCGAGCTGCGCGCCCACCACGCGCGCCACGGCATCGTCACCCAGGCCTGGTCGCCACTCGGCGGCGTCAACGTGTATATGCCCGGTGACCCCAAGGCGGTAAAGAACCCGCTGGCGCACCCGGTCGTCGTCGTGCTCTCGGAGAAGTACCGCAAGACGCCCGCCCAGGTGGTGCTGCGCTGGCACGTGCAGAGCGGCCTGTCGGCCATCCCCAAGTCGGTGCGGCCCGAGCGCATCGCCGAGAACTTCGACGTCTTCGACTTCGCCCTGACGGCGGAGGAGGGCGCGGCCATCGACGCGCTGGACACCGGCGTGCGCGGCGGCCCGCCCGCCGAGGTCGTCGACAGCATGCGCTTCTCCATCTCCATCCCGGACTGAGTGGTCAGTTCTCGAAGACGCGGGAAAAGAAAGCATTGGACCGATGAAACACCTCGAGGCATTCGCGCTGCTCACTGTCGTTCTCAGCGCCTCTGCATGCGCAACCAGGGCCGAATACAATCCACCCGGAGCGCTGCTCATTCAGGAGCAAGGCAGCTTCGCGGTCGGCGGAACGGTCATCACCGCGCCCGGCACGTTCGACCCCTTCAGACAGGGCCATTTCAACCCCGCGGGGCAAGATCCCGCGGGGCAGACGTTGCACGGTGATCACGCCTATGTGTCCTATCAGCTCCCGGTAAATGCCAGAGCGCTCCCGCTCGTGTTCTGGCACGGCCATGGCCAGTCCGCGAAGACGTGGGAGAGCACGCCGGACGGCCGGGAGGGATTCCGGAGCATTTTCCTGCGCCGCCGCTTTCCGGTGTATTTGATCGATCAACCCCGGCGCGGCCGCGCGGCGCGCAGCACTCAGCCCAGCACACTGACGGCTGCGCCTGATGAACAGCTCTGGTTTGGTATCTTCCGCATTGGCCTGTGGCCGGACTTCTACCCGGGCGTGCAGTTCTCGAGCGATCCGGAGGTGCTCAACCAGTTCTTCCGGCAGATGGTGCCCAACACGGGCCCCTACGACGCGGACGTCAATATCAACGCCGTCTCCGCGCTCTTCGACCGGATCGGGCCCGGCGTTCTCGTCACACACTCACAGAGCGGTGGACTCGGCTGGCGCACGGCGATCAAGAACAGAAGTGTGCGAGCCATCGTTTCCTACGAACCGGGTAGTGGCTTCATCTTCCCGCAAGGCGAAGCACCTGAGCCGATGACGTACGCCGGAGGCACGGCAAGAGGCGTCGAGGTGCCGCTGTCGGACTTCATGCAGCTCACGAAGATCCCGATCGTCATGTACTACGGCGACTTCATTGCCGAGAGTCCGACCCCGAATCCGGGCCAGGACCAGTGGCGTGCCACGCTCGCTATGGCACGGCAGTTCCGCGATGCGGTGAACCGCCACGGCGGTGACGTGACTGTCGTGCACCTGCCCGAGGCCGGGGTTCGCGGCAATACGCACTTTCCCATGTCCGATCTCAACAATGTCCAGGTCGCCGACCTTCTGTCGCAGTTCCTCGCGCAGAAGGGGCTGGAGTGAGCCTGGTTGAGCCGTACTACCGAAGAGCAGCCGTCGCAGGACAATGAAGGAAACACCATACATGCGTTCGAAGAAAAATCAGCCCCAGAGCCCCGGCACGGCAGGAAGCAGCCGGCGTGACCTTCTCAAGGGTGCGGTGGCGATGGGTGCAGCTCCGCTCGTGGCCGGGGCCGCAGGTTGCGCGGGCCCGAGCATCGGCGCCCCTCCTCAAGAGTCGAAGGAGCCGCTTGGACGCCGTAAGCTGGGGCGGTTGGAGGTGTCGGCGGTCGGGCTGGGCGTTCAGAACATGAGCCGCAAGTATGAAACGACCGTGCCGAATCGGTCCCAGATGCTCAACATCATCCGGGCGGCCTTCGACCGCGGTGTCACCTTTTACGACGCGGCCGAGGCTTACGGCCCTCATGAGGTGGAACGCATCCTCGGCGAAGGTGTGGCCCCCTTCCGAGATAAGGTCCAGATCGCAACCAAGTTTGGCTGGAACATCGATCAGGAGACCGGCAAGCGACGCCCCGGGCTCAACAGCCGGCCGGAGCACATCAAACGGGTGGTGGAGGGCATGCTGAGGCGCCTTCGCACCGACCGCATCGATCTTCTCTACCAGCACCGGGTGGACCCGGAGGTCCCGATCGAGGACGTCGCTGGCGCAGTTCAGGAGCTGATGGGGCAAGGCAAGGTTCTGTACTGGGGCCTGTCCGAGATGGGGCTGAACACGCTGCGCCGAGCTCACGCCGCGCTGCCCGTCAGCGCCGTCCAGAACGAATACTCCATGCTGTGGCGCGGGCCGGAGCGCGACGTCATTCCGCTCTGCGAGCAGCTGGGAATCGGCTTCGTCCCGTGGAGCCCACTGGGGATCGGTTTCCTCGCCGGTGCCATCGACGCCAATACACGGTTCGCTCCGGGTGACATTCGCGGCGTTGAGCCCCGGTTCTCGCCAGAGAACCTGCCCCACAATCTGGCGCTCGTGGAGCTGGTGAAGAGTTGGGCTCAGCGGAAGCAGGCCTTCCCCGCGCAGATCGCTCTGGCGTGGCTGCTGGCACAGAAGCCCTGGGTCGTGCCCATCCCCGGGACAACACAGATGGCGCATATGCTCGAGAACAACGGCGCGGCTGCGGTTCGATTCACGTCCTCCGAACTCGCTGACTTGAATTCCGCGATTGCCGCGATTCAGGTCCAGGGGCAGCGTCTGCCAGACGCAGTGCTGGTCTTCTCGGGTGTGGAGTCGCCGCCGAAGAAATAGGGAGTTTCGAAAGGACCGACATGAAACTGCTGCCCCTGATCGCATTAGCGCTCCCGCTCGTTGCTGCGGCCTGTGCCCACACAAATAAAACTGGGACCGTCTCGGGTGCGCAGGTGCCCGCGACCGCCCCAGGCGACGGCGCGCAGGCGCTGCAGATTGCCCGTAGCGGCTCGCAGCCCCCGCGCCAGGGACCTGCCGAGAACTTCACGGGGGAGGTGCGCGTCGACCCGCTGTTCCAGGCGAAGGCCCCGGCACGCGCCTCGGGCGCCGCCGTCACGTTCGAGCCTGGCGCCCGGTCCGCCTGGCACTCGCATCCCCTGGGCCAGGTCCTGTACGTGACCGAGGGCGTGGGCCGAGTGCAGCGCTGGGGTGACCCCGTCGAGGAGATTCGCGAGGGGGACGTCGTCTGGATTCCGCCGGGGCAGAAGCACTGGCACGGCGCCTCGCCAAACAGCCGGATGAGGCATATCGCGGTTACGGAGCAGCTCGACGGCAAGGGGGTGGACTGGATGGAGAAGGTCAGCGACGCGCAGTATGGCGCGCCCGCCACGCGTCAGCCGGCCACGGCCGCCGCCCCCGCACGCCTTGGCGTCGGTGCAGATGGCCAGCCCACCACGGCGCAGCGCCTGTTCGGCGACATCTCGCCGAAGATGGTGGAACTCACGGACGGCGTGCTCTTTGGCGACATCTGGGAGCGGCCGCAACTCTCCAAGCGGGACCGCAGCCTGGTGACGGTGAGCGCCCTCATCGCGATGAACCGCCCGGACCAGCTCCGCGGCCACTTCGCCCGTGCGCGTGAGAACGGTGTGACGCGCGAGGAACTCATCGAGAGCATCACCCACCTGGCGTTCTACGCGGGCTGGCCGAGCGCGGTCACGGCACTCGGCGTGGCGAAGGAAGTCTTCGAGAGCAAGTGACACCTGGGCGAGGACACCTCCCGCACACTTCGCCACCCGCGAAGGGCCACCACCATAAGCACCTACCACCCTGCCCCTGCCTCGCACGGCCCCGGCCGCCGTAGGAGCGCTCGCGGCCGCCTGTACTTTCAAGACGGCGCTATTCCCAACGGAAACGGCGCTCGACTGGGTTAGAGCTCTCTCGCCAGAAGCTCCGAGCGGCGGGTTCGATTCCCGCCGCCTCCGGTATCCACGAGCCCTGTGATGGAGCAATAGGCCCGCGTCATCCTGTTAATCTCCTCCTGTGCGCCTGGTAGCGAGCGGGGGCACTGCCTAGGAGGCTGCAGGTGCTGCGCTGGTGGGTTCCGCTACTATTCGCGTTCCTCGCGGGGTGCAGTGCGTCTACAAAGCTCGTCCGACTCGATACAGGTCAGGGCGAGGCGCTCGTCCACTCCCCACGCCGAGACATGGAGCCGGTGGAGGTGAGCGAAGCGCAGTTCAAGCAAGCTGTAGCAGCGCACGCCCCGGCTGTGCCAGCCGTGGAGCGTCCTTTGGAGCACGCCCGGCAACTGCTCGGAGTGCCCGAGCGAAGCGGCTGGTACCGGTACGAGGGCAGGAACCCGCGGCTCATTCCCTCCGCGCCGGGGAACCATCAAGACCTGCGCCTGTTACCAGCGGATGACGAACTGAAGAGTCGCTATCTGCTGTGGTGCGCGAGGACATGGGCCAAGGGGGATTGCCTGCGCCTGCTGGTAGATAGCCCCTCTCTGGACGGGGATGCCAAGTACGCCTTGGCCATGGCGATTGCCCAGAGCCATGTGCTGGGGGCCATGAAGGAAGAACTCGCGCAGATGGTGAGCCCCCAGGCGGTAGTGGCCACGATCGTCAGTGGACTGACCATGTACGCCATTTTGTTGGCGCTCCCAGAGCCGGTGACCAAGGGTGTGGCCGCGCTGCTGACACTGGGAGCCGTGGCGTACCTGGGTTGGGACACGGTGTGGCGTCTGGTGGATGGGTGGCTGGTACTGATGAAGGAGGTGGATCGGGCCACCACCTTCGATGAACTCCAAGCGTCTGGAGAGAAGTTCGCGGGAGTGATGGGGCAAAAGGCGGCCCGAGCGTTTGTCATGCTAGCCACCGTGGCGATGGGAAACACGGCAGCGGGCATGGCGACGACGCTGCCAAAGTTGCCAGGCGCTGGGCAGGCCGCAGGGGTGGCCAGAGCGCAGTTGAACATCCACATGACGGCTCCTGCGCTGGCTCAAGTGGAATCCGTCGCCATCAGTGCCGAAGGCGTCACCATTGCACTGGCCCCCAACGCCGTGGCCATGGCGGCGCCCGACAGCCGCGGCAGTCAGGGTGACGCGAAGGCTGTGCTCTCCCGCTCCCAGGGTCCGGGAGAATGGGGCCACGCGGACGAGTCCATGTCTGAGCAGGCCCGCCGCTATCAGGCACAGGTGACGGGTGCCCCTGAAGGCTACGTCTACCGCGTCAAGGTGGGTGACAAGTCCGTCAAGTTCGATGGCTTCGATGGGGAAGTTCTGCTCGAAACCAAGAGCACTGGCTACGCACAATGGCTCAACAAGAAGCTGGATTTTTTCGGGAACTTCGAGGGGCGCGACCAGATGCTCGAACAGGCCAGGCGCCAGCTCAGGGCCGCCCGTGGAACGCCCATCCGCTGGGTCGTCGCCGAAGAAAAACTCGCGGGTGCGCTCAGGAAGGTATTCCAGGGAGAGGGCCTCCCCATCGAGGTCATTCATGTTCCCCCGGATCCGTGAGGAATCGAGGAATCGCCGTTCGATGATAGAGACCTATTACGCTGGCTCCTACTGGCTCGCCCGGCCTGAATCCGCCGAGGCTTGTGCATACCGCGCGGAGCATTTCTTCCGTAGCCTGGAACGCTGCGACCCAGCGTGGAATCGCTGGTACCCGCCTGCGGATTCCTTTGAGCAGGCGCGCAAACGCCAGTTCACTCCCAATGCCGCGAGTTTCCAGAAACTGTTCGCACAGCAGAAGCACCAGAGCGGTGAAGGCTTCAGTTTCCGCTTGTGGACGGGTGAAAGTCCGGAAGAAACCTCTTCTGCTGGGGCATCGTGCGGTTCAGCTGAGTCTTGGCTTCCATCCAACTGTGTGCTCACACCCTTCGATGAAGGTCCTGTCGGAGAGCGAGTGCTGACCGCTTCCGTCATGACCGACGTGCTGCGCTCCATGAGCGTGGCCTGGGAACCCGAGTGGGCAGTGGCTACCTCTCATCAGCACTTGGAGATGCTGGCTCAGCAGGTCATCCCCCCAGGCACTTTCGTAGGCTGGGTGATGTATTTCTCGCGGCTGCGAGGCACCGTGCCCCCACTGCCTGCCCCTGTGCGTATCGAGCCCTTGGAAGACAAGGGCACCCTCGTCATCCTTACCCCTGAGCGGTTCTCCGCCTCCAACCCCGAGCACGTGGCCCTGGCCGCCCGTGTCCATGAGTTACTGAAGCGTGCCGGGCTGCTGCGGCCGTTGCAACCCTGGCCGGCATGACGGCTTCACCAAGATGGCGGGTTCGATTCCCGCCGCCTCCATGCAGAACAACCCGCCGCTTTGAGTTCGCTCTCCTGCAACCCATGCACTAGGTTGGGACTCGCGTGTCCGAGACTGAGCTGCTGCCCGAGTCTGAGCCACCCACCCCCCCCGTGCCGCCTCCCGGGCAGCCCGTGCCGCCCGTGCGTCCCTTCAATGACGCGGTGACGGTGGGGTTCACGCTGGTGCTCCTCTTCGGTGTCATCACCACCATCGTGGGCTCGCTGGAGGGCACGCGTTACTTCGAGTCCTTCCGGCAGCCGCTGGCAGTGACAGCGCAGTTCTTCGATCGCGAACTGGAGATCGCCGAAGTGCCGCCTCCCACGGCCGCGTGGGCCCAGCCGTTGAAGCCGCTGCTCATCTCGCCGATGCCCGAGGTGCATGAGCTCGTCATCCGCGCGTTTGAACAGGCGCTCGAGGCGCATCTCCGCGGGACGATTGGCGGCCCACCGGAGGAGGTGCGCCTCGTGGAAGGGCGGCTCGCGCTGGTGCTGGGCGAGGCCGGCAGGAGCAAGCCGCTGGAGGGGCGGCTCCACTCCCTCGCGGCGATGGGGCAGGAGGAGGCGCGGCTCGCGAGGGTGATTCGCTACGCCTACGGGTTCTCGGACGAGCCGCTTTCCCGGGAACAGCTGGAGGAGGTGCTCCCGCTGTTGAACGATCCCGCGCGCCCGAAACACACCTGGGCCACGGACCGGCTGGAACAGCGCACCCTGCGCCGCTTGGGCGATCAGGAGGGAGCGCGCAACGCCGAGGCGCGCATCCTGGAGCGCGGCTCGCGGGCGTTCACTCACGACCTGGCGCTGTACGGGACGATGATGGGGGTGGTGCTGGTGGGGCTGCTGCTCGGGGTGCTCCGACTCCTGCTGCGCCGTCCGCTGCCGCGAGTGGCCTCGGGTTTCAGCCCCGCGCCCTGGACCGGGAGCGAGGGCTACGCCATGGCGGTGCGGGCCGTCGTCTTCTCTCAGGCCGGCTTCTTCTGCATCCCCGACGTCAGCCCGGCGAGCATGCTCCTCGGATTCCTGCTCGGCTGGGTGCCGATGCTGTACTACCTGACCCAGCGGGTGCCCAAGGCATACGGTGTCCAGCCCTCCGGGTTGTTCGGCCTCCGGCTCGAGGCGCCCGTCACGTCGCTGCTGCTGGTGACGCTGGTGCTCGTCTCGCTCGAGCAGGCGTTCGCGATGGGCGTGGGCATCGCGGGCCGCTCCCTGGAGATGGAGCGCTGGTACGAAGGGATGATGGAGGACCTGATGCGCGGCAGCCCCGCCGAGGTGGCGGGGCTCGTCATCATGGCGGTGATCGGCGCCCCGCTCTTCGAGGAGCTGGCCTTCCGGGGGATCCTCTACACGTCCCTGCGCACCCGGTTGGGCCCGTGGCTCTCGGCGGTGGTGAGCGCCGCGCTCTTCACGCTGCTGCACGTGTACTCGCCCATCGGCATGCTGATGCTGTTCACCGGCGCCGTGGTGAGCGCCCTCGTCTACGAGCGCACCCGCAGCCTGCTGCCCTGTATCATCGCTCACGCGATGAACAACCTGCTCGTCGCGGGGACGAGCCTGCTCGTGTACCGGGGGGCTTGACCTTCAATTCCCGCCTCCGCCAAGACCAAGCTCTGGGAGGTTCGTGGAGCCGGAGAGGCCGGCCCATTCTCGGCCCCCTCAGGGACTGGGCGTCGGGGCTCTCTCTTGACGCTCCGGTGGAGCGGGCACCCGCACACTCTGGGGGTGAACCACCTGGGGGATGACCCGCTGGTATCGCTCGCCGTGGGTCAGCGTCCCCAGGGCATAGACGACGAAGGGCGTTGAAGGGAGTTCCACCGATCCGAACAGCTCCAGCGGGTCTCCTTCCGCGTCCGGTGCGAGGTGGAGGGTGCGCAGGGGTACTCCCGCCTTGCTGCGCAGCTCGACCTGGACCGAGGCGATATCGCCGGAGAGCTCCACGGCCACGGTCATGGGCATGCCACTGACAGGGGAACCCTGGATGCGGAAGAGCCCCTGATGCCCGGGGCGCCCGCGAGGCTCGACGAAGGTGAACTGGTCCAGGTTCACCGGGCTCTCTCCGACGACGGTGAGCGAGTACGCGCCGCTCGGGTTCGTGGTGATGGTCCAGAGGCCGGCCTTGGGGGCGAGCACGGTCGCTACAAGGCCTGTCGAGAGCGAAACGAACTCCACCTCTCGATCCGTGGGCTTCACCACGGACCCATCGGGGCGGAGGAGCTGAAGAGAGGGGCTGCCGCTCATCGAGACCGTCACCCGTGACAACGTGGAGTCCACAGGGAGGGTGAAGCGCCTGTCGCCACCGCCGACGTCCGTCACCGAGAGGAGGGTGACGGCGTTGGCCGGAGCCAGGGTGGGCCCCACTCCGAGGAGCAGCTCGAGCTGACTCTGGGTGAGCTGGGCCTTGAGGTCACGGATGAACTGTTGGGTGGCCTCGCGCGCGGAGCGGGCCGCGGCACCGTGGAGGTGGGAGTGCTCGGAGAGCACCGGGAAGAGCGTGTCCTTGTTGATGCCTCCTCGCGGGCCGCGCCCGGAGTCGAAGGGCCCGCCGTGGCGACACTTGGAGGAGATCGCGGGTTGCTCCACCTCCCCCCCGTAGTAGCCACTGGTCAGGCTGGGGGTGATGACGTTGTGGGTGCAATCGATGCCTTCACAGGGCTTACACGTCGGGGCCTCCGGAGCCGCGACCTCTGGGAGCCCGATGCTGGCGTTCCACAAAGCCGGGAGGGCACCGCGCCCTCCGGACTCGATGAAGGTGGAATGTGAGTAGAAGTCCTGGAGGGTGTGGAGCGCCTGGCCCAGGCTGCTCCGGGCGCCCGTGGCGTCCCCCACGGCGAGCTTGCGCTTCACCTCGTCGGTGAGCGTGATGAGCCGTTGCTTGCCCGCGGCGAAGCTCTCGCCATCGAAGTGCTTGAAGCCATTCGTCTGGTCTTCATCCACCGCGGCGTTCGCGGTCCAGATTTCCTGGATGGCCTGCTTCATGGACGGGGTCAGCTCTGAAGTACCGAAGAACTCGGCATCGAGTTCCTGGATCGATTGCTTCGTCATCTCCTGGTGCGTGACACCCGATCCACCCAGGCCACACCGGAGACCCTTGGTGGGACAGAACGCCTGCGCCGGGTTCGACACACCCAAGGCGACCATGCCCAGCCCCAGTGCCCACGAGCGAACTCTCCAGGACACGCCCCTTCCCTGCCCCGCCATTCCCACCCCTCCCCGCGTGTGAGCGCAAGCTATGGCTTGCCCCCTGGCCCCGCAATCCCCGCGCTTCCATCGCGCCAGGCCGCGGTTGCCTGGGAATTGGGAGACACGGCTGGAGTTCAAGCTGGCCTGGACACTGCCCACGGGAACGGGGCGGCGGTGGAAGCGCTCAGCGGAGTAGAGTCGCGTGGATGGCGATCATCCTCCGCTCCTCCACCCTCGCCGATGTCGATGCGATGTTCCGCGTCTGGCATGACGCCGTGCGGGCGACACATCATTTTCTGACCGAGGAGGACATCGCGTTCTACGCGACGATTGTCCGCGAGCAGTACTTACCCGCAGCGGCCTTCACCGTCGCGGTGGACGACGCGGATGGCGGCGAGCAGATTGTGGGGTTTCTGGGCGTCACCGGGCCGAAGCTCGACTCACTGTTCATCGACCCGGCCGTCCACGGCCGCCGAATCGGTCGGCGGCTGGTGGAGTTCGCCCGCGCGGGACACGACTTCATGGACGTGGACGTCAACGAGGCCAATCAGGCAGCCCACGCGTTCTACGAGCACATGGGGTTCGTGCGGATCGGCCGCACACCCATCGACGAGCAGGGCCGGCCGCTGCCGCTGCTGCACCTGCGGTGGACACGCGGGGAGAATGGATGACTTTGTGCATCTGCACACGAATGGAGGAAGTGCCATGTGTCTGAAATCATTCGCCTTGCTACTGATGCTGACGGGAGTCGCCGCGACGCCCGAAACCCAGAGCGCCGCTGGCCCTCGCCCAACCCAGAGCGGGCACCTTCCCATCCATGGCCTCCAGGTCTACTACGAGGTCTATGGCGAGCTCGGGAAAGGGAAGACGCCTCCCCTCCTGCTGATCCCCGGCGCCTTCGGCTCGACCGAGTCCATGAAACCCATGGTCTTGGAGTTCATGAAGAAGCGAGCGGTCATCGTGTTCGACCAGCAGGGTCACGGCCGCACGGCGGACACCTCTCGAAAGATGTCCTACGAACAATTCGGAGACGACGCAGCGGCGCTCTTGCGCGCGCTCAAGGTCGAACGCGCGGACGTGCTCGGCTACTCCCAGGGCGGCGGCGCCGCGCTCCAGCTCGCCATTCGCCACCCGAAGCTCGTCAACAAGCTCGTCTCGCTCGCCGCGACGTACCGCAAAGACGGTTGGTACCCCTCGGTGTTCAAGGCCATCGAGGGCCTGGACGCGAAAATGTTCGCCGGTTCTCCCATCGAGGCGGCGTTCAAGAAGATGACGCCCGACCCGAAGGCTTTCGCGGCGTACATCGAGAAGATGAAAGTCTTGAACATCAATGACCAGAACATCAGCGATGCCCAGATGCGGGCGATTCCCGCCATGACGATGGTCATCATCGGCGACGCCGACGGAGTGAAGCCCGAGCACGCGGTGGCGATGTTCAAACTGCGCGGCGGAGGCAGTGAAGAGGCTGCCGCCTCGGGTCAGCTGACGACGCTTCCCAAAGCTCGCCTCGCCATCCTTCCCGCGACGTCTCACCTCGCGGTGGGTTCGGACCCCGCGATCCTGTCCGCGCTCGTCACACCGTTCCTCGACGACGTGCCGCCCGTCCAGGTGGCCTGGTAGCGAGGCCCCGTCTCCAGAACTGCTCAAAGGTCCTTCGCGGCCGCCAGGACTTCCTCCACCACCTGCCGGACATCCTCCGGGGTGGTGCGGTGGTTCACGAAGCAGGCCCGTAGGGCGAAGCGCCCGGAGATCGTCGCATTGGAGAGGTAGACCCGGCCCCGCGCGTTGAGCCGGGTCAGGAGCCCGGCGTTGAAGGCATCCCGCTCGGCCTCTGGTACGGCGCCCGCGTACCGGAAGCAGACAGCGCTCAGGGAGACAGGGGCCAGCAACTCCAGGGAGGCCTCCGCCTCCACGGCCTCGGCCAATCGCCGGGCATTCTGGAGATCCCGGTGGATCGCCTCCCGAAACGCGGCCAGGCCATGGTAGCGCATCGACAGCCACAGCTTGAGCGCGCGGAAACGGCGGGAGAGCTCGATCGACTCATCGAAGAAGGCGAAGCCCTCCACCGAGTCGCTGCTCATCACCCGCACATAGTCGCCCGAGAAGGAGAAGGCGCGGCGGGCGGCGATGGCATCCCGGAAGAGGAGCACCCCGCAGTCCACGGGCTGGTAGAGCCACTTGTGCGCATCCATCGAGAGCGAGTCGGCGCGCTCGAGCCCCGTGAAGAGCTCGGGGAGCGCCATGGCGGCGGGCACTCCGAAGGCGCCATCCACATGGAGCCAGAGGCCGTGCCGTGTAGCGAGCTCGGCGAGAGCGGGCAGCGGATCCACGGCGCCGGTATTGACCGTGCCGGCGGTGGCGACCACCGCCAGCGGCCGCCTGCCAGCCGCGACGTCCTTCGCGATGGCCTGCTCGAGCGCGTCGGGCCGCATCCGCCACTGCGAGTCGGTGGGAATGAGCCGCAGGTTTCGCCGCCCCAGGCCGAGCAGCGCCACGGCCTTGGCGATGGACATGTGCGCTTCGGTGGAGGCGTACACCACGCCCGAGGGAGAGCCGTTCTCGTTGGCGGGGGCGTGCGCTTCTCGCGCCATGGCGAGCCCCATCAGGTTGGCCGCCGAGCCGCCCCCCGTGAGACTGC
Source organism: Hyalangium ruber (assembly GCF_034259325.1). Taxonomy (NCBI): domain Bacteria; kingdom Pseudomonadati; phylum Myxococcota; class Myxococcia; order Myxococcales; family Archangiaceae; genus Hyalangium; species Hyalangium rubrum. The sequence goes on from NZ_JAXIVS010000018.1 coordinate 18,861, forward strand.
CGGAGAAGCCCGGACAGCCCACGGCGGTGGCCAGCCCTCGCACCACGGCGCGCTCGAGGCTCACCGCCGCGGGAGAGGAGCGCCAGGCCGTGATGTTCTGGTTGAGCACGCTCGCCAGAAAGTCTCCCAGCGCTCCCACGGGCTCACCCGAGCCGAGCACGTAGCCGAGAAAGCGCGCATTGCCCGCGCGCGCTCCTTCCAGCAGCAGCGGCAGCGAGTCGAGCGCGGCTTCCTTCAAGCCCACCTCGGGGAGCCCCTCGGCGAAGGAGGCTTCGGTGTCCGCGCCCGTGAGCGCCGGGGCGATCCGGCGAGAATCCAGGGTGACGAGCCACTGCTCGGCAAGAGCGGTGATGCGGTCTGCCAGACGCCTGAACTCCTCGGGCGATAATTCAAGTGCGTTCATGGGGTTGGGTGCGGCTCTGTATCAGGAATGTCCAAGCTGGGTAGAGTTCGCACATGAGCAGGAGGGCGTGATGAACCGGAAGGCAGCCGTCATCGGGGCCGTGCTGGTGCCCCTGGGGGTGGTGGGGCTCTGGGCGCTCCTCGACACCCGCCCCACCCCTGGCGCTTCGGACAGCGTGGCCTCCGCCGCACCTGCGTCCCCCTCCCCCTCCCCGCCCAAGCGACGCTCCCCGGAGAGGCGCGCACCGCTCCCTCCGCTCAGCGAGGCGGAGCCCGGACAGGTGGTGGATGTCGAGGTCATCGCGGGGAGCACGCCCGTGGAAGGAGCCCAGGTCCAGCTCTACTGGAGCGAGCCTGGAGCTTCCCCCGCTTCACCGTCTCGCTGGCGGGGCGTGAGCGGAGGCGAGACAGGAGCGGACGGGCGCTGGCAAGGCCCGGCACGAGCCGGGAGCTACTTCGTGACGGCTCGCGCCGAGGGCTTTGCCCCTACCTCCCTCGGAGGGACGCATCCCCCGGGACAGGAGCGGACCTCGGTGCGCCTCTACCTGGAGACGGAGGCAGAGCTGGTGGGCTCCATCCTGTCGAAGGCCACGGGCGAGCCCGTGGCCCTGGCGGAGGTCCTCCTCACGCCGCAGGTCTTCCCGCCGGAGCTTCCAGAGCCCTTGGAAGGCCCCGAGGAAGAGCAGCGCTTCGCCATGAGCAGTCCGAGCGGCGAGTTCTTCTTCACGGGGCTGGCGCCGGGCCGCTACCGCGCCGAGGTGCGCGCCTCGGGCTACCTCCCCCAGGTGCTCCCCTCCCTCCCGGTCCCCTTCGGAGGACGCGTTACCCTCGAGCTCGCGTCGGGGAGCCACCTCGAGGGCATCGTGCTCAGCGCGGACGGACAGCCCCAGGCCGAAGCGGAGGTCGTCGCCTTCGGCCGGACCCCGCAGGCGCAGGCCACCACCGACGCCGAGGGGCGCTTCTCCCTCGATGTGCCCGCCGGCACCTACTCCCTCTCCGCCCAGCATGGAACGCAGTTCGGCGAGCTGGGCCAGCCGGTGACGGTCTCCGCGGGCCAGCAGCTCCGAGACCTGCGCATCACCCTGAGCGCGGGCGCCAGCATCTCCGGGTGGCTGCGACAGGAGGACGGCACGCCGATCCTCGGAGGACGGGTGGAGGCCTCCCCCCACAAGACCTACAAATCCGTGGGACGCTCGGTGACCGATGCGAGCGGCGCCTTCTCCCTCTCGCCTCTGGTTGCTGGGACCTATGACCTCCGAGCCGTGCTCCCCTCGGGAAAGAGGCTCCTCCACGAAGCGCTCACCGTGGCTCCCGGCGAGCACGCCACCGTGACGCTGACCGCCAACCAATCCCAAACCAGCCTCGAGCTGCAGGTGACGTCGCTCACGACACCTGAACACCCTCTGGAAGGTTGCCAGGTGAAAATGAGCGCCTTGCAGTCCCAAGCCCAGAGCGACAGTCAGGCCCTGGAGGGCAGAACAGATGCCCAAGGCCTCTTCTCCCGCACGGGACTGGAGGCGGGACTGTACCGACTGGAGGTCCAGTGTGCGCCAGGCGCTCCTGGCTCCGTGCTGATGGCAGCCGTCCGGCAGAACCAGACGAGACGCCTCACCGTCAAACTGCCTGGCGCGGCAGAGACTGAAGGTGGGATGGCGACGATCGAGGGTCGGGTCCTCCAGCGCTCGGGAACTCCTGTCCACGGCCCCGTCACCGTGCAGGTACAGCGGAAGTCCCCTGAGCGTCCGCAGACGCTCGAGTCCTACCTCTCTGGAGTCCTCACGGATGAGCAAGGGCGTTTTCGCCTCGTGCTGCCTCCCGGGCCGTATCTCCTGAGCACGTGGACGGCGGGGTCGGACCACTGCTCTGACGAGGCCAGCACTCCAATCCAGGTCGAAGCGGATCAGCGCATGGAGGTCACCCTCCACGTGGAGCAGCAACGCGAGCCCGTGGTCGTGCTCCATGTTCAGCAGGAGGATGGAACAGCCTTGAGCTTGAGACCGCTGCAGGTGCGCGCCACTTCTTTTTTCAGATCGGGGTACACGGATGCGCTGGGACAGTTCGCGCTGTGTGCCTACCGTTCAGAGAGCTTCCCGAGCGGTCCCTGGGTGGTCGAGTCCCTCACCACTCGGCAGATAGCGCTCCCGGAGTGGTCGCGCGACAGAGACCTCCCGGTCCGCCTGCGCTCCGTGGCTTCCGTTCGGGGGCGCCTGATCTCTGTGAGCGGCGCTCCGGTGAGGCGCTTTCACGCGACGCTGTGGAGCCAGGCCATGTCCCTCAGCCTCCAAAAACACGAATTCGTGGGAGACCAGTTCGAGTTTCAGGGGGTGCCGGCTGGCCAGCGTCTGCTCTCCATCCAGGTGGAGGATGGACGCAGGGCCGTGGTCTCGATCGACCTGCAGCCCGGGCGAGTGCTGAGCGTGGAGGTTCCCGTGGATTTCGATGTGCCGCTGACAGGCCGGCTCGTGGATGCCACCACGCGAGCCCCGCTGTCCGGCGTGCATGTCTCCATCTCCATGTATGACCAGGTCATTACTTCCCCGAGCGGGCGCTTCTCCTTTCGGCTTCCCCCCGGCGAGCACCTGATCCACACAGGCCGCGGATCCTCATGGGCGAAACACTCCGTGAAGCTCACGTCGGGCCGGCCGCACGACATGGGGGACATCCCGCTCGCCGCACCGTGAAGCATTCTGCGCTACTGTCCTGCGCCTCGACAGGGGTTGCTGTGGACATCCGGAGGAAAAAGTGAAAGCGATTGTACGTTCGGCACGCGCTGGCTGGGCCATCGGGCTTGCGTGCCTGTTGGCGGCATGCAGTGGAGATGACGACAACGTTCCCCCCGCCCCCACGCCAACGCCACCCGCCGCGCAGCTATGCGCCGACCTGGCTGGCAAGACGATCGGCGGCGCGACGATCAGCGCCACGAACATCGTCGCCGCAGCGGGCACCGTGCCCGAGTACTGCAATGTGATCGCGAAGATCCCTCCGAAGCTCAACTTCGAGGCGCGCCTGCCGTCCCAGTGGAATGGCAAGTTGCACTACAACGGGGGTGGCGGCTTCAACGGCATGATGACCCCTCCCAGTGCGGACGCGCTCTCCAAGGGCTTCGCGGACGTGGGGAGTGACTCCGGGCATAGCGCAGACCCCTTCACCGCCAACTGGGCGCTTGATGACCAGACCGCATTGGTGAACTTCGCGTTCGCCTCGGTCCCCACCGTCACGAATGCAACGCGCGAGATTCTGAAGGTGCGCTACGGAAAGGACGCCGACCGGTCGTACTTCGAGGGATGCTCGAACGGTGGCAGGGAAGCGCTGATGATGGCGCAGCGATACCCTGCTCAGTTCGACGGCATCATCTCGCGCGCGCCCGCCTACAACTTCACCGGCTTGCTGATGGCCTTCAACCGCACCGCCAAGGCCCTTGCGGCACCCGGCGGGGCGTTTACCTCCGGCAAGGTCGCCACGCTGGCCGGCGCCGTGCGTACCGCCTGTGACGCGCAGGACGGCGTCGCGGACGGCGTGGTCTCGAATCCACAAGCCTGCACCTTCAATCCCGCGACACTGCGGTGCGCGGGCGGCACGGATACCGGTGATTCATGCCTGTCTGACGCACAGCTCGCGGTCGTCCAGTCCTGGACCACCGACTTCTCGCTCTCGAGCGGCAATTTCTTCCTCAATACGGGATGGGCCCTGAGCGGCAACGAGGACGGTCTGTTTGCCTGGCCCGCCTGGGTGACTGGCGCCAACGGCGATCCCAGCACCTCGGTGCAGTTCGGCTTCCAGCTGGGCATGGTTCGATTCATGCTCAACAAGGACCCGGCGCTGAACACGCTGACCTACGACCCGAACGCCAACCCCGGTGCCGTGATGAGCTTGTCGGCGCTGCTGGATGCGACCGACCCGGAGCTCACCTCGTTCCGCGCGCGCTCCGGCAAGCTGATTCTCTGGCATGGAGAGAACGACTCCGCGATCAGCTATCGCGGCACGGTCCGGTACTACACGCAGGCAGTGAATGCCGCGGGCGGCCAGGCGAACGCCGACCCGTTCCTGAAGCTGTACCTCGCACCGGGCGTGGACCATTGCGCAGGAGGCCCTGGCGCGGACACCGTCGACCTGTTGGCCGCACTGGATGCATGGGTGACGACCGGCACGGCGCCGGGAGACCTCACGGCGACCAAGGCGGATGAAAATGGAAACCCGGTCCTGAGCCGTCCGCTGTGCCGCTACCCGAACTACCCTCGATACAACGGCAGCGGCGATGTGAACGCGGCTTCGAACTTCACGTGTACCGCTCCCTAACACCGCGGCTCGGGCATCGCGCTGTGGAGGCGGCGGGAGTCGAACCCCCAAGGGGACTTCGCTCCCGCCAGCGCTCCGAGGGCGCTACACCGGCGGCCGAGCCTTCTGCATGCTCGGGCGCGCATCCATGCGCTCGGCCCAGGCCTTCACGTTGGGGAAGGGCCTGAGGTCAATGCCCGCCATGTCCCGCATCAGCAGCGTCGTGGCGAGCGCGAAGTCCGCGACGGAGAGCTTCCCCGTCAGGTACTCGCGGCCCGTCAGCGCGGCCTCCAGCACCTTCAGGTCGCGCTTCACCGCCTCCATGCCTTCGGCCAGCACCTTCTCGTCCTTCGGGTGGCCAAAGAGCTTCTGGTAGTACGTGTTCCAGTTCACCTTGAACGCGTTGCCATAGAAGGCGGCCGAGTGCCAATGCAGCCACTTCTGCACCTCCGCCAGCCCGCGCGGATCCGTGGGCATCAGCCCACGCTCGGGCACCTTCGCGCCCAGGTACGTGACGATCGCGTTGGACTCCCAGACGATCAGGTCCCCATCCACGAGCACGGGCACCTTGGCATGCGGGTTGATGGCCAGGAACGCCGGCTGCAACTGCTGGCCCTTGGCGAGATCGACGGTGATGAACTCCACGTCGAGCCCCAGCTCATGAACGACGGCGGTGACCTTGAATCCAGAACCCGAAAAGGGATTGTTGTAGACCTTCATGCTTGATGTTCTCCGTGCGGGCGAGGCGCGCGAGGTTGCCTTCCCCGCCCCCTGCCTGTCCAGGACTCACGAGCCCGCCGCCGCCGGTTCTCTCGTGGTACATGGAGTGGGTAGTGGTCCGGCACACGCCGCGACGGGAACGGAGCCTCGATGGCGACACGACAGATCGTGGCCCTGAGCGGGGGCGGCTTCCTGATGGAGCCGGGCAACCCCCGCCTGGACAACCACCTCCTGGAGCTCCTCGGCTCCACCCGGCGGCGCGTGTGCTTCATCCCCACCGCCAGTGGGGACTCGGCCGACTTCATCGTCCGCTTCTACCAGGCCTATCCCGCCAGCCGCTGCCAGCCCTCGCACCTGCCGCTCTTCGTTCGTGGCAAGGAGGAGCTCCGCGCGCGCCTGCTCGAGCAGGACGCCGTCTTCGTCGGTCCGGGAAATACGCTCAACATGCTCGCCCTCTGGCGGCTGCATGGGCTGGATGCGGTGCTCCGGGAGGCTTGGGAGCAAGGCGTGATGCTGTGCGGCATGAGCGCCGGCGCCATGTGCTGGTTCGAAGGAGGCCTCACGGACTCGCTCGGGTCGCTCGCGCCCTTTCGCAACGGGCTGGGGCTGCTGCCGGGCACCCTCTGCCCCCACTATGACTCCGAGCCGGAGCGTCGGCCCGCCTACCAGCGCTTCATCTCCGAAGGCCTCTCGGGAGGCCTCGCCGCCGATGATGGCGTGGGGTTCCACTTCATCGGTACCCAGCTCACCCACACCTTCTCCTCCCGAGAGAAGGCCCAGGCCTGGCGCGTGGAGCGAACCGAGGCGGGCGTCCGGGAGCAGTCTTTGCCCGTCACCCTCCTTCAGTGAACATCCGGCAAGGTAGCTCGCGCAGGTAGGAGGTCCGCATGCTCTTCGACGTCTTCCACTCCCTGGGAACCTTCTCCTTCGAGCAGTCCGAGCGACAGACCTTCCAGGACTTCTTCGCGCAAGTCCGCCTGGCCGATGCGCTGGGGTTCGGCACCTGGTGGACCGCCGAGTCCCACTTCTCCAGTGAGGTCCAGAAGCGCCACAAGGAACCGGTCGTCCCCCACTACGTCGGAGAGGTGGGGCTGAACAACGACAGTCCCCAACTCGCCCACGGGGTGTTCGAATGCACCCGGCGCATCGGCTTCGGGACCGCCATCTACAACATCGTCGGTGGCAACGGCGGGCCCATCGCCGCCGCCGACCGCATCCGCTCCCTCGTCTTCCTCAACAGCCTTCGGGAGACGCCGCGCCAGCTGCACATCGGCGTGGCCAGCGGGCGCTTCCCGTACATCAACAAGCCCTTTGGCATCGTCCCCCGCGACCGCGAGGAGGAGGTGCTCTGGGAGCACTACAAGCGCTTCATCTTCCTCGAGGCCCTGGAGATCTTCCTGCGGTTGAGCAAGGGGGAGACGCTCAGCTCGGAAGACGTGACGCAGCGTGCCTTCACCCGCGAGTGCTTCCCCTCCGAGGCCGCCTGGGCCCGTTTCCTGGCCGAGGTGAAACAACTGCCGCCGCGCGCCGGCGCCTCCCCGGAGCGCCTCCCCTACCAGCCGCGATGGGTGTTCGAGCCACTCCGGCTCGTCCCCTCCCTGCCCGACAACGCCTCCGCGTTCTGCCGCTTCGTGCTGGGCTCCACGGATCCCCTGGCCCGGGAGCTTGGCCTGCGCCACGTGGATCTGGACCTCTTCAGCCTCTCCGTCACGCCCCCGCCCGCCCTGGAGGCGCTCCATGCCGAGATGTACGAGCGCAGCCTCGCCAGTGGCCGCCTGTGGCACCGCGGCCGGATGCCCCGCACCTCGCTCATCTTCATCGACAAGGACCGCAAGCGGGCCGAGGACATGGCGTCTCGCGGACTGGACGTCTACCTCGAGGGCATGCGCGGCACGGTGAATGTGCCCCGCAAGGAGGAGCTGCTCTCACGCGTGCTCGTGGGGGATGCGGCGATGGTGCGCGAGCAGCTCTCCCCAGGCAATCCGCGCGGGTTCCACCCGGAGGATTGCCTGATGCTCTGGTTCGAGTTCGCCAGGGACCACGCGGACGTCGTCTCGCAGATGCGCTACTTCGCCGAGGCGGTGATGCCCCACCTGGCCTCGCCCCTTGCGGCGCCTGGAGCTGGGGTAGACTCGCCCTCCTAGGAGGTTGAAAGCCACGCCGGTGCGGATCCTCTACCTGTCGCAGATCCTCTCCCATGACCACCCGCGCCGGGCCGCGTTCCCGGACGAGCGGCTGACGGTGGCGGAGCTGTTCAAGGAGCTGAACGCCGAGGCACACGTGGTGGATGCCACCTGCGAGGCGCTGCCGGACCCGCGCGGCTATGCGGGCGTGATGGTTGGCGGCAGCGCGGGCTCGGCCAACGACACGGAGCCGTGGCGGCTGCGGCTGGGTGAGTGGATGGGCACCTGGCAGGACGTGCCGCTGATGGGCATTTGCGGCGGCCACCAGCTCCTGGCCCGGGTGCTAGGAGCACGTGTGGCGAAGATGTCCCGCCCCCAGGTGGGCGTCCATCCGCTTCAGCTGCCCGGAATCCCCGACTTCACGGGCTGGGTCATGCACATGCATAGCGAGCGCGTGGAGGACGTTCCCCCGGGCGCCACCCTCTGGGCCGAGGACGTGGCGGGAATCCAGGCGCTCCGCTACCCCGGGCACCGCTGGACGGTGCAGTTCCACGCGGAGATGCCCGAGTCACTCGCCTACGGCGCGGGCCGCGGGCTGGGCGCCACCGCCGAGAGCTGGCCACAGCGCGAGGTGCGGGCCGCTGTCTCCGGGGGCCTGGCGCTCTTCCGCGCCTGGCTCAAGGACCTGCGCTAGGCGCGCGAACGCCGCGTCGGACTCACAGGGAATCTCGCGAGAGTGAAATCCCCGTTACGGATTCACTCCAGGTAGTTCTTTTGTTGCGAGTTGTCTGATTCTAATTATCATTTGCGTTCACTCCCGTGTTTCAAAAAGTCAGCTCAGCTCACCCTTGGTGACACACCGCGTAGGAGCTGCCCTCGATGCTGTCCCTCCCCCCGCCCTGTCCCAGCGGCATCGATTCTTCATTCCAGCACTCCGGCTCCGTCAGAAACGGAGTGGACCTTTCCAGGCTCGCGTTGGAGCCTCCCGAAGCGCTTTCCGCTCCAGCGCTCCCGAGAATGCACCATGCGCTGGACGTCCTGGCGCTAGAGGAAGGTGCGCTGCTCGAGGGACAGGACGCTCAAGAGACGGCGGTCCTGCGGGCCGTGGCGCAGTGGTCTCGAGACTACCTGACCCGACCGCATCCGGCGGTGGGACGCACGGGCGCGGTGTGCCCCTGGGTCGAGAAATCCATCCAGCAACGCTTGTATCACCTCACGTTGCTACCCGAGGCCCACCTGCGCATGGAAGAGGCGGAGCGGACGTTGCTCCTGCTCCTGAATCACTTCCTCGAGATGCCCCCCACGGTGTTCCGTCAAGGGCAGTTCAAAGCCATCGTGACGATCTTCAACGGGCTGCCGGGGGAGCTGGAGGCGGAGTTCATCAGCGGCCTCCACGATCGTCTCAGGCCTGCCTTCGTGAAGCAGGGGCTCATGCTGGGCGAGTTCTACCCGAGCTGCGTCAAAACGGGGTTGCACAACCGAGACTGGTATCCGCTGCGCTCGTCCCCACCGCTGCTGGTCATCCGCTCCATGGTGCGGCCGGACATCGCCTTCCTCCACACCCACGAAGAGTTCGTCCAGGCCTACCTGGGCAAGCACCAGCAGGAAGGCTGCACGGAGCTGCGCAACTACATCGCGCGCAACCGGGAGCACCTGGCGCCGGGCAACGTGAGCATGCTCGAGGAGACGCTGCTCAAGTTCCAGCAAGCCAAGGGCGGCTAGATGGAGTACTCCACGAACATGGCGCATGCACGAGGGGACGAGCCCCTTCCCGTCCAATCCGCGTGTCCAGGGCGCGGCTTCCTCCCCGAGCAGGACCCCTGCTCCCGGCTGCCTCCGGCCTTCGCCCCCTGGGATGAGCTGGGCAGCGAGCTGCCGCACCTGCTGGCCGCGGGCAGGGCGCGCGAGAAAATCGAACAGCTCCCGCTCCTGGACCCCCAGCACCTGGAGGACCCGCGGCACCTGGAGCGGGCAATGATGCTGCTGTCCTTCTTCGGGAACTCGGCGGTCTGGGAGAAGGGGCGGCAGCACCCGCAGCTGAGCTTCCCTCGCAGCGTGGCGGTCCCGTGGGTGAAGGTAGCCCGGCAGTTGGGGCGACCGCCGGTGCTCGCGTACACCTCGCACGCGCTGAACAACTGGCAGCGCATCGACCCCGAGGGCCCCATCGCCCTGGGCAACCTGAGGGTGCTCCAGACGTTCCTGGGGGGATTGGACGAGTCCTGGTTCATCCTCGTCCACGTGGAGCTCGAGGCCCGGGCCGTACCCATCTCGCGGGCCGCGGTGGCCGTCCAGGAGGCGGTGGTCTCGGACAAGCCCGCGCTGCTCCTCCAGCAGCTGCGGCTCATCGCCGAGGCGCAACAGGAGATGGAGCGGACGCTGCTGCGCATGACGGAGCGCTGCGAGCCCTCCATCTTCTTCAGCCGGATCCAACCCTTCCTCCATGGCTTCCTCGAGATGCCGGTGCTGTACGAGGGGGTCGAGGAGTTCACGGGCCAGCGGCAGCCGTTCGCGGGGGCCAGCGCGGCGCAGAGCGTGCTGGTGCCGCTGCTCGACGCGGTGCTGGGTGTGCGGCACGTGCAGGACACGCTGCACCAGTACCTGCTGGAGCTGCGCCGCTACGTGCCTCCCGCGCACCGGGCCTTCCTCGAGTCCGTGGAGCGGGGGCCCTCGGTTCGCGACTACATCCTCTCCCGCCAGACGCCGGAGCTCGCGGAGGCCTACAACGGCTGCCTGGAGGGGCTGGGCCGGTTCCGCCAGAAGCACATGGAGCTGACGGCCCGCTACATCGTCCAGCAAGCCCGCGAGCAGGCGCCCTCGCAGGGTGATAAGGGCACGGGCGGCACGCCCTTCATGCATTACCTCAAGAAGCACCGGGATGAGACGCACCGCTACCTCATCCGCTGAGAGCGCTCCGGAGAGAACACCGCAATGGACAATGAGTACTGGCTCAACCGCTGGCAGGTGGGACAGACCAGCTTCCACCAGGCCGACGTCGAGAAATACCTCCGGGCGAACCTCGGGCGGCTGGGACTTGCCCCGGGAGCGACGGTCTTCGTGCCCCTGTGCGGCAAGTCCATCGACATGCTGTGGCTGGCGACCCAGGGCTACCGGGTGGTCGGCGTCGAGCTGAGCGCCATCGCCTGTGAGGCCTTCTTCTCCGAGAACCGCCTGGAGGCCGCCACGCCGGTGACCGAGGGCCGCTTCCGCGTCCACCGCGCCAAGGACCAGCCCATCACCCTCTATGAAGGCGACTTCTTCGACCTGCGCGCCGCCCACACCGGGCCCGTGGCGGCCTTCTATGACATGTCCTCCTTGATCGCGCTGCCCGTCGAGCTGCGCAAGCGCTACGCCCAGCACATGAAGGACGAGCTGCTTCCCCCCACCGCCACGGGGCTGCTGATCAGCGTGGCCTACGATGCCCCGCACTACCCGGGCCCGCCCTTCTCCATCTCACCCGAGGAGCTCCCGCGGCTGTGGGGAGACCGGTTCCACCTCGAGCCGCTCGGGAGCGGCGAGAAGCTGGTGGGTCCCCCGACTGGGCGCATCTCGACGACCGAGAGCGCCTGGCTGCTCACGCCCCGCGCCCAGCGCTGAGCTACGCGCTCAGCGTCTGCGCTCCAGGGCCTGGCGCATCCGCTCCAGCCCCTCGCTCAGCAGCGCCCGGGGGCAGCCGAAGTTGAGCCGGACGAAGCCCTCTCCTCCCCGGCCAAAGCTCTCCCCAGGGCTGAGCGCCACCCGCGCGTGCTCCAGGAAGAAGGCCGTGGGGTTTCCCGGAATCCCCGCCCCACGGCAATCCATCCAGGCCAGGTAGGTCCCTTCCGGCGCCGTCATCTGGACACCGGGCAGGGAGCGCCGCACGAAGTCCACCAGGAAGTCGCGGTTCGCCTCCAGATACTCCACCAGCGCGCGAAGCCACGGCTCCCCCTCGTTGTAGGCGGCCTGCATCGCCACACAGCCAAAGAGGTTGGGCGAGGGGAGCATGTCCGCGCGCGCCGCGAGGAACTTCTGCCGAAGCGCGGCGTTCGGAATGACCGCGAACGCCATCTTGAGCCCGGCCAGGTTGAAGGCCTTGCTCGGAGACATGAGGGTGATGGTGCGCGCCTCGACCTCCGGGCTGAGCATGGCGATGCAGGTGTGCCGGTGGCCCCGGAAGACGAGATCGCAATGGATCTCGTCCGAGACGATGGTCAGCTCGTTGCGCAGGCAGTGCTCGGCTATGCGGGTGAGTTCCTCCCGCCGGAAGACGCGCCCCAGGGGGTTGTGGGGATTGGAGAGGAGCAGCACGCGCGAGCGCGGGTGGATCGCCTTCTCGAAGGAGTCCCAGTCGATCTCGTAGGCGCCGCTCGCGTCCCGGGTCAGGAACGCCTCGTCCCGACTGAGCCCGGCGTTCTTCGAGCACTGGAGCAGCGGGGGATAGGTGGGGACCTGCAGCAGCACGCCATCGCCAGGCTGAGCGAAGGCCCGGCACGCGACGTTGAAGGCGGGGATCAACCCAGGCAGGAGCACGATGGCCTCGGGCGCCACCTGCCAGCCATGGTGCTTGAGGAGGTAGCGGGTGACACTCTCGATGAGTTCGGGCAGCGGCTCGAAGGGATAGCCCAGGACACCCTGCTCGACGCGCGCGCGCAGGGCCTGGATGACGGGCTCCGGGGAGCGGAAGTCCATGTCCGCCACCCACATGGGCAGGACATCCCTCCCGTACTTTCGCCACTTGAGGCTGTCACTGCGCTCGCGCTCGAGGAGCTGGTCGAAGCCGTAGTCCATGTCTCCGTCCTGTACCGATGAAGTGCCCCATCCTACCAGTTAGAAATCGAGCCCAGTCCTAACCGGTTAGGAGTCGAGCCCAGTCCTAACCGGTTAGGAGTCATGCGATGTGCCTCCACCGAGTTGGCATCGGCGCACCGTCTCGCTGCGTGGACGGGTGTCCACGTTCTCGGACTGGGCCTCGTACACTTCACGCCCAAGTACCTGTTTTCAGGTCCGCTCAGAGGTTGGCGCGTCTCCTGCTTTACACCCTCGCAACCAATGCAGCCAGGTTGGCCGGGCTCACAATGACGTGCAGCCCTTCAAAAGGGGGAACCCCTCATGCTGAACCTGTGGAAGCCAAAGGAAGAGAAGAACACCCTTCAGAAGGACATGACACTCGAGGAAGTGCGAGTCGCCATGCGCCAGCTGCTGGGCGAGGAGAACACCAACCATTACCGCATGGGCGAGCTCTACAACTATGTGGTGAATCAGCGGCTGGCCGAGGCGGCGCACTACAAGAACGCGCAGGAGTACTTCAGCCAGCACCTGCGCGAGGTGTCGCAAGCGGCCCTGACCATGTACGGGGCGGTGGCGGAGTCCTTCAGCGTGCAGGTCTGCGGGCAGTTCGGCGTCACCCGCCTCTCGCTGCTGCTGACGTACGAGGAGTTCGTTGTGGGAGGGCTGAACCACGAAGAGCCGGGCGGCACGCTCATCCATGTACCGGGAGCGAAGGGCGAAGTGACGCCCAAGCGCTTCTCGGAGTGCAGCGTGGATGAGATGCGCAAGGCACTCCAGATCAAGCGCAAGCCCTCCTCTAGCCAGCCCTTGCCGCAGGAGGATATGTCCATCGCGGACCAGTACATGAAGGCGGTGGCGGGCCACTTCACCAAGGGAGATCGCGTCCAGGTACAGCTGCGCAACACCAAGGGCAAGCCGGTGCTCGACTTCAAGGGCATTCCGCTGGCGAAGGTGAGCAAGCTGGCCGAGGCGCTGCTGGCTCAGCCTCCCGCTCCGCGCGAGGAGAAGGAGGCAGCGCAGGCGCCGCTCGAGGTGTAAGCCCTGGCATCTGAAGGGTGGCACCGCGCTCCCGAGACAACCGGGGGCGCGGTGCCGTTTTCGTCCCCGTCTCCTACTTCCTCATGGGTCGCTCAGCCCATACGGAGCCTTCTGCTTCTGCCCCGAAGTAGCCGGACGGGGCGCCCCAAGGGCGGGCCAGTAACACTGCTTCTTCCATCCACCGATTGGAGCACCTCCACCGTCGAGACTTTCCGCTATTTTGCGCAGGAGCCCCCGAGCCTGCGTGGGGCTGCATTGGAGATTCCAGCCATGGCCGAACTCAAGACGAAGAAGACCGTTGCCAGCGTCGAGGATTTCCTCGCCAGCGTCAGCCCGGAGAAGAAGCGCCAGGATGCGATCGCCCTCTGCGAGCTCATGCGGAAGGTGACGAAGCTCGAGCCGAAGATGTGGGGTCCCAGCATGGTGGGCTTCGGCGATTACCACTACCAATACGAGAGCGGCCACGAAGGAGACACGTTCCTCGTCGGGTTCTCGCCACGAAAGGCGAACCTCACCCTCTACATCATGCCGGGCTTCGAGCCGTACACCGACCTGCTCTCCCAGCTCGGCAAGTACAAGACCGGCAAGTCGTGTCTCTACATCAACACGCTCGATGACGTAGACGCCCCCACCCTGCGGAAGATCATCCAGAGCGCGTTCGCGGACATGAAGAAGCGGAAGAAGGACTGACTCCCTCTGCGTTTACCGGGCCGTGCCGAGCACCAAGGTGGAGACGCCCGCGATGAGGGGAGCCAGCAGGGTGACGCCTTGCTGAATCTCCTGGAGCGCGGAGCCTTGCAAGCCCAGGTAGCTGCGAACGGCCTGCTGCTCATCGGTCCACTCCTTCCAGGTAGCCCGTGGACCGAGGGATTGCAGGACAAGTCGATCCGCGAGCGCCAGACCCACGTCCGACAGCGTCTTGGCGGCAGGCAGGTAGAGACTGGCGAGCATTCCCGTGAAGTAGATGCCGAAGCTCATGCCCACCGCGGTCGACATCAACTCGGGCTGCGCGGGGGCGGAGGCGTTGATCAGGTTCCGGAAAATGCCGATGCTCAAGAGCGAAGAGGAGATGCTCGCGGCCGCGAAGCCCAGAAACCGCTTCAACTGAGCGCGCAGGCGCAGAAAGCGTTGTACCTCCGCTTGGACGTCTGGCTCTGCCACCTCTGCAGGGGGCTTGTTCGGAGGCATGCACCCAATGAGTTGCACGTGGACCCCCACCATGCCGCCGGCGAGCATCACGCCGACCAACGAGCCGACGAGGTTGAGCAGATGCAGCTTGATGTACACATAGGGTACCTCGACCAACTCCTCCGCGTTGCTAGGGATGAAGGGTTGGCCGGCGATGACCTGGCCCCACACGGGTAGGGCGGCCATGGCAAAGAGGAAGCCGGCATAGAACACGACCGCCATCCGCTCCTTCCGCGTGGAGGGCCAGACCGAGGGGTTGCCCCGGAAGTCGCCCATCAGCCCCAGGAGGGCAGCCATCCAGAGCGTGGGCTGAAAGGCCACGAACACGTGCCAGAGCCGCGCGTGGCGTGAGTTCAGGAACGCCAGGCTCTCGAGGCTTTTCTCTCCCCGGAAGAGGAGCAGCGAAGCCATGAACGTCAGCGCCAAAAGGATGAAGAAGGCCAGGGGCGATCGGAAGATGAGCGCGAGGGCCGCGCCTGCATCCCGCCAGAACGAAAGAGGGTTTGCTTGCCGCGAGGCCCCAGGCATGAACGGCGCCCTGTCGTGCGATTCCCTCATGAATGTCCCCCCCGCCTGCAATGCCTCTCAGGCGATACACCTCTCACGCAGAGAGGAAGGGACCATGCTTGAAGCGAAATCCCCAAGCACGCCCAGGGGCTCGGGTCTGTTGGCGGGCGAGCAGCCCTCTCTCCCCACAGAACGGGAGAGACCCACCCCGCAGTTCAGCGCGTGACTTCCCCGGCGGCGATCTCACGCTGCGCTGCGAGCCAGGCCTGTTTGGTTTTCAGAGGCAGGAGGCTGTGCTCGAAACCCGCCGCCGCGAGCGACAGGACCTGCTCGGCACTCCAGGAGAAACGGGCCGCGCAGCGCAGGTACTCGTCAGTCAGGGAGGTAGAGAACAAGGGGGGATCATCGCTCGCCAGCGTCACGGCGAGTCCGGCCGCCAGGAGGCGCGGCAAGGGGTGCTGGCCGAGCTCGGCGCAGACACCCAGGGAGACGTTGCTGCTGGGGCACACTTCGAGGGCAATCCGTTTCTCGACGAGGTGCTGGACCAGCTCGGAGTCCTCCAGACAGCGCACCCCGTGGCCCAGCCTCTCCGCGCCCAGCCACCGCAGGGCCGCCCAGATGCTCTCGGGACCTGCATGCTCGCCGGCATGGGGCAGGCTGTGCAGGCCGTTCTCTCGTGCCCGCGCGAAGAGCGGCGCGAACGGCTGCAGCGGCCACTCCAAGGACTCGGGACCCGTCAGCCCCAACCCCACCACCCCTTGCTCCCGCCCTCGCAGCGCCAGCTCCAGAGTGGGCTCGGCCCGGTCGGCCTGATTCCGGAGGATGTCGAACACCCAGGCGAGCTCGACCCCATGCTCCTCGCGCGCTCGCATGCGGCCCTCGGCCAGCCCTGCCAGCAGCGCGTCTCCCGGAACTCCGCGCGCCACGTGCGTCATGGGCGTAACGGTGACTTCGGCATAGCGCACGTTCTGCTCGGCGAGCTGCCGCGCCAGGTCGACGGTGATGGTGGTGAAGTCCTCGGCGTCCGTGAGGCAGCTCGAGAGCGCGAGGTAGAGCCGTAGGAAATCGTCGAACGAGGTGAACCGGTAGTGCCGCCGCAGTCCCTCGACGCCCTCCTCACTTCCGGGGAGCGAGACGCCATGCCGACCCGCGAGCTGTAGGGCCAGCTCGGGCTGGATGCTCCCTTCGAGGTGAAGGTGGAGCTCGGCCTTGGGCAGGCGGCGGATGAGCTCCTCCCTGGGCAGTGCGAGTTCTGGCATACCTGCTATCCCACCACTGCCCCGGTGCGGAGGCCAGCGCAGCTCGAGGAGCGGAATGCCTGCACAGCACTTTCTGACTTCCCTCTTCATCCCCTGCCTACGCCCGCCAGCCCGAGGCCTCGAGGCGCCGCCGGAGTTGGAGGCGTATCTCTTGGAGATGCTGGCCAACGCCCGCGCGGCGTGGCCTGGCCTGAACCTGCCAGAGGCCACCTTCCTCCGCTACCTGGCCGAACGGCTCCCGGAGGAGGGCTCACTCCTGGACGCGCTGCGCAGGCTGCATGTCACGGACCTCTACCTCGCCTGTGCCTGCACCGAAGGGCTCGCGGCCGCTCAATCCGTGCTGGACACGCGCTTTCTCCCGAAGGTGGACGCGGCGGTGGCTCGGGTGGAGGGCTCGGGGAACAAGGCCGCAGAGGTACGCCAGCGCTTGCGCGAACGGCTGCTCATCTCGGAGGACGGAAGGCCCCCTCCCCTCGCCGGCTATCAGGGCACGGGCCCGCTCGTGGCCTGGCTGCGCGCGGCCGCGGTGCGCACCGCCCTCAACCTCCGGCGCTCGGAGCGCAGGCGGGCCCGCGTCGAGGAAGAGGTGCTCTCCGAGGGGCCGGTGGTGGGAGGAGACCTGGAGCTGGACTACCTGCGGCAGAAGCACCGGGTGGACTTCCAGGCCGCGCTCGCCGAGGCGCTGGCGGCGCTGCCTGCCCGTGAGCGCACCGTGCTGCGCCTGCACTTCGTCGAGGGGTTGAGCCTGGAGCGAATCGGCGCCATGTACCAGACGCACAAGTCCACGGTGTCCCGGTGGCTGGCACGCGCCCGGGAAGAGGTGCTCGCCGAGGTACGCAGGCGGCTGGCGGAGCGGCTCCAGCTCTCCGCCGAGGAGCTGCAGAGCCTGCTGCGCGCCATCCGCAGCCAGCTCGATGCCAGCCTCTCCCAGCTCCTGCCCCGCTCGGAGTAATGCGGTGCGCCAGACGATTTTTTCGCGGCGCTGTGCAACGCCGCGCGGTCACCGGTGTCACCTGGGCGAAAGGGAGGAAATCACCATGAAGCACTTCGCTCGCAGCATCCTTGTGGCCCTGACCCTGTTCGCAGGTCCCGTGCTTGCCAACCCGTCGTCCCCGCCGCCCGCGTCCGCGGATACGCATGAGACCCTGAGCCTGCGCAAGGGCGGCTCGAAGGTGGTGCAGGCTCCAGGCATGAACCGCGTGGCGGTGGGGGACCCCGAGATCGCCGAGATCACGTTCCCGGAGGATGCCGTCATCCACGTCACGGGGCTGAAGGCGGGAGAGACGACGCTCGTCGTCTGGATCGGGACGACGATCAAGACCTACCGCATCGTCGTGCAAGGCTGAGCCAGACGGTGAAGCCTCGCGCGAAGCCGGGGGCTTTCCCGGCTCTGCCCGAGGCTGAGAAGATGCCTTGGTCATGAACGCCTCCGCGCACTCCCTGCCCGAGCGGTGCCCGGACGAGAACGCGCTCGCGAGCTTCGCGAGTGGCGCCTTGTCCGGCCCGAACGCTTCGAGCGTGGAGACCCACCTGGATGGGTGCGCCGACTGCCGCGCCCTGGTGGCGGCGGTCGCGGCCGAGCACTCCGCCACGGACGCCATGAGCCTCCAGACGCGGCTGGATACGGGGGTGCCGACGCAGCTGGACACGGGTGAGTCGCTGCCGCCGCCCGTCCTCGAGGGGCCACCGCTACGGCCGGGAGAGGTGCTCGGCCGCTTCGTCATCTCCGGAGTGCTGGGAGCGGGGGGAATGGGCGTGGTGTACGCGGCGGAGGATCCACAGCTGGGGCGGAAGGTGGCGCTCAAGCTGCTGCGCTCGGCGAGGGCGGACGCCACGGAGGAGCGACAGGCGCGGCTGCTGCGCGAGGCTCAGGCCATGGCGCGGCTATCGCACCCGAATGTGCTGCCCGTCTTTGACCTGGGCACGGAGGGAGGGCAGGTGTTCCTCGCAATGGAGCTGGTCGAGGGACCGACGCTGGCGGAGTGGCTGCGGCAGCGCGAGCGCCCCTGGCGCGAGGTCGTGGAGCTCTTCCTGGAAGCGGGCCGAGGGCTGGCCGCCGCGCACCGGGCCGGGCTGGTGCATCGCGACTTCAAGCCGGCCAACGTGCTGGTGGGCAGGGACGGGCGGCCGCGCGTGACGGACTTCGGGCTGGTGCGCGTGGGCGCGAGCGGGGAGGAGGTTGTGGCCGAGGCGGCTGCAGGAGGCTCCGAGCTCGCCCTCACCCAGGCCGGTGCGGTGCCCGGCACGCCCGCCTATATGTCCCCCGAGCAGCTCGCAGGCCGCCCCGTGGATGCGCGAGGCGACCAGTTCAGCTTCTGCGTCGCGCTCTACGAGGCGCTGTACGGCCTGCGCCCCTTCGCGGCGGAAGCACCGCCGGAGCGCCGCTGGACGTTGCGGCGCCCGGAGCGTGGACCTCGCCTGCCAAGACAGGTGAAGGCCGCGCTCGCCCGGGGGCTGGCGCTGGAGGTGGAGGACCGGTTCCCCTCCATGGATGCGCTCCTGGCGGTCCTGGCCCGGCCCCCGCTCCTGCGCGGGCGCTGGTGGGCGCTGAGCCTGGCTGCGGGACTCGCCCTTGCGGGAGTGGCGGTAGGCACCCAACGAGAGTTCGCGGACGCCTTGAGTGTGGACGACCTGGTCCCCCTGTCGCTCGCGGTGGACGAGACGAGCGCCCTCGAAGTGCCGGGGGTGTCGCGGGTGGCCGTCGAAGAGCCTGGCATCGTGGACATCGTCGCGGATGGAGAGCAGCTGCACCTGGTGGGGCTGACACCCGGGGCCACGCGGTTGATGGTGTGGACGAAGGACAAGCAGCGCCACGACTTCCTTGTGACCGTCATGGGGCATCCGGCTCCCGCCTCCAGGTAATCCCTGCAATGGTTCCGGAGCCCATTCGTAGCGCCCCTGCCCCCTGCTATTTTCGGGGCCTGGAGGAGCACCATGAGTGAAACAGAAGCGCTCGTTGCGGTCATGACCGTGGGCATGGTTTGTGGCGTTCCCATCCTGGGCCTGACCCTGCGCTTCTCGCTCAAGCCTCTGGTGGATGCCTACATCCGCCTGCGCGAGGCACAGCTGGCGTCTTCCCAGATGGAGCAGCTCCGTGAGCGGGTGGCCTATCTGGAACGGGAGCTGGAGCGGCGGGGGTTGATGGAGCGCCCGCCCGCCATCGTCTCGCAGCTCAGCATGCCGGAGAGCGTGGCCCTCCAGCTCAAGGACCGGGAGCGCAGCTAGGCAGCGCCGCTCCAGGGCATAAGGGGCTCTCCAGACTTGCCGCCCGTCTCGCGCGGGTGCCAGTCTCCGGCTCCCTTACCGCACCGGGAGTCATACATGGCATCGAGGCCCGCTGGAGTCCTCCGGTTTCTTCTGGCGTGGGTGTGTCTGCAAGTCATCAGCGCGTGTGGTGATGACACACTCCCGCCCCAACCTGCTCCCGAGCGGGACACCACGGCGCCGACCACCCAAGCGACGCAGCCGGGGGGAACCTTCACCTCGGCCGTCTCGGTGACGCTGACGTGCGCGGACGCAGGGGGCAGCGGCTGCGAGGCCACCTACTACACCACGGATGGCTCGACTCCGACGAAGAGCTCCCCCCGCTACAGCGCGCCCCTCTCTCTGGAGGCCACCACCACCCTCCGGTTCTTCTCGGTGGATGTGGCGGGCAACGCGGAGTCGGTGAAAGCCGAGACGTACACCATGACCCTGGAGGTGGCCGATACCACGGCGCCGACGGTGAGCGCCTCGCCGGCAGGGGGCACGTACAACACGGCCCAGAGTGTCACGCTCACGTGTACGGACGGCACGGGCACCGGTTGCCAGGCCATCCGCTACACCACGAATGGCTCCACGCCAGCAGCCTCCTCCACCGCGTACACGGCGCCCATCGCGGTGAGCGCCAACACGACGCTCAAGTTCTTCGCGACGGATGCGGCCGGTAACGCCTCGGCGGTGGTGAGCGAGACCTATGTGCTCGACACCACGCCGCCGACGGTGTCGGCCAGCCCCACAGGCGGGACGTACGCCTCGGCGCGGACCGTGAAGCTCACCTGTACGGACGGCTCGGGCACAGGCTGCGCCGCCATCCACTACACCACGGACGGCAGCACGCCAGACACCAACGCCGCGCGGTACACGGAGAGCCTGTCCATCGGCGCCACCACCACGCTGCGGTTCATCGGTGTGGACAACGCCGGCAATGTGAGCGCCGTGAAGACCGAGGAGTACCTCATCGACACCACGCCACCCACCACGACCATCAGCCCGGAAGGTGGGGTGTACTCGGAGCCGCAGACCGTCGTGCTCAGTTGCAACCACGGCCCGGTGGGCGAGTGCGACACCACCTATTACACCCTGGATGGCAGCACGCCGGACACCAACTCCCCGGAGGCCAACACCCCGCTGTACATCGAGGTCACCACCACGGTGAAGTACTTCTCGATGGACACGTACGGCAACCGCGAGCCCGTGCAGTCCCAGACCTTCGTCATCACCCAGTGACAATTTCCGGTCGCCAGGTGACGTAAAGGGTCGGAGCGCGCGGGGGGCGTGAGGGCCACCCAACGAGCCAGCATGGATGAAGGCGGGCCCTGGCATGGGGCTCGCATCCCTGCCGAGTGCCTGGCGATCCGCCTCGCACCGAAAGGGCTCGTGATGTCCCGGAACCGCCTGTTCCTCCTGCTCCTACACCTGGTGGCGCTTCCCGCGTTCGCCGAGGACAAGGAGTCCTCTGAGTACGAGGACGCCTCGGAGTACGAGGAAGAGGAGGCGAAGAATCCGTCACTCGAGGGCTCGCGTCGCTTCTCGCTGCAGACAGGCTGGCGGTACACGCCCAACACCCGGTTCTTCGATAACTTCTATGCGAGGCAGGAGAACCGGGGCCTGACGCGCGCGGGGGGAGCGCTTGGAGGGCCGCTGCTGGCGGGGACCTTCGCGTACTCGCCCCAGAACTGGCTCGAGGTGGGGTTCGATCTGTTCTTCACCTACGAGCGGATGCAGCTCACGAAGAAGCCGGGGCTCAACGCCATCACCTTCGGGGCAATCCTGGGCCTTCGCCTCCAGAGACGGCTGGAGCTCGGGTCCAAGGAGTTCATCCCCTTCGTGGGAGCGCTGGTCGGGCCCACGTTCGCCGGCGCGTACTTCGACGGCGGGCAATCCGTGGAGAACTTCGCCCATGCCTTCGGGGCCACCGCGGGAGGCACGCTGCGCCTCTCCTCCAAATGGGGCCTCTGCGTCGAGTACCGGCTGACCTACGCCAAGGGGCAGGCGGAACGCCTCGGTACCTACGACGCGGGCGGGAGCTGGCTCGCTGTGGGTTTGACGTATGTCTTCCCCACGGCCCAGGACCGGCCGCTGAGCCGCAACTTCTAGCCCTTCACTGTCTGCCGCTTGGCAAAGCGAGGCGCCAGCACTGGTGCCAATCCGCGCGCCCGTGGGATGAAAAACCCATGGCCATCGCCGAGCTCCATGTCCGAATCGGGAAGCTCCTCGCCGTCATCGACGAGCTCCTGGGGGCGCCCACTCTCGACAGAGGAGGAGGCACGCCAGCTGCTGGTGGAGTTCCGCGCCAGGCTGCGCGATGTCTCCGCGGTGACAGCCGGACACGTCGAGCTTCGCAACCTGCGCGCCCGCGTCGAGGGAGTCCTGAACGTCGCCCAGGACTGGTGGAAGGCGAAGGCCGAGGAGAAGTCGCCCCCCTCACGGCATGCGTGACACCTTCGGCCCGACGCGCGCTCGCATGAACGCCATGTACTCACTCTCGGACGTCTGCCGGCGCGCCTCGACGAGCGGAAGGATGTCGCTGGTGGCGACGTAGCGCAGGCGATCCGACGCATCGTTCGTGGCCTCGAAGATGACCTCGGCGACGTGCTCCGACGTCGCGTCCTTGTCCGCGCTGCGTGCCGCACGCATCTCCGCGAAGACCTGGTTCGCCGCCAAGACGAACGGGTCGTAGTCGCGGATGTCGTTCGACGACATGCTCGCATCCTTCGCCGATCGCTCGCCGAACTTCGTGCTGGTGACGCCGCCCGGCTCGACGAGCTTCACGCGAATGCCGAGCGCGCCGAGTTCGTACGAGAGCGATTCGGAGAAGCCCTCGAGCGCGAACTTGCTCGCGTTGTAGAGGGAGATCATCGGCAGCCCGAACACGCCAGCGCCGGAGCTCACGTTGACAATGCAGCCTCCCTTGTTCTCGCGGAAGTGCGGCAGCACGGCGCGCACGACGTTCATGACGCCAAAGACGTTCACCTCGAACTGCTCGCGTACCTTCGCTTCCGGGGTCAGCTCGAACACGCCAAAGAGGCCATAGCCCGCGTTGTTCACCACGGCGTCGATGCGCCCGAACCGCGCGAGGCCCGCGTCCACGGCGGCGCGGATCGTCTCGGGCTTCTCCACGTCGAGTCGGGTGACGAACGTGCCGGGAATGTCCTGTGGCGTGCGCATGGTGGCGATGACGTTCCACCCTCGGGCAACGAAAAACTCCGCGGTGGCCTTGCCGAATCCGGACGACGCGCCGGTGATGAGGACCGTCTTTTTCATGAGGCTTCCTCCTGGGGAGTCGTTCAAATAGCGCCGGGCCACCGGTGCAACAATCGGTGCAAACCGGCATGGACTGATGCAAAAAGCAACACAATGAAACGCCCGGGTCTCTTCGAGCTCCAAGCCATCTCGGCCGTCGCGTCGCACCGCAGCTTCCGTGCAGCCTCGGCCGAGCTTGGCCTCTCGCCCTCGGCTTTGAGCCATGCGGTCGCCGCGCTCGAGAAGCGGCTCGGCGTCCGGCTCTTCCAGCGCACGACTCGCAGTGTCTCGCTCACGGAGGCCGGCGATCGGTTCCTCTCGCGCGTGCGGCCCGCGCTCGCCGAGCTCTCGGCGGCGATGGAGTCGGTCAACGCGTTCCGCGACACACCCACGGGCACGCTGCGCATCACCACCTCGGAGGGCGCCGCGCGGCAGGTGTTCACGCCGATCGTGCTCGAGTTCATGAAGCGCTACCCCGACATGAAGGTCGAGCTCGTAGTCGAGTCGCGGTTCGTCGACATCGTGAAGGAGGGCTTCGACGCCGGCATCCGGCTGCTCGAGGCGGTACCGCAGGAGATGGTGGCCGTGCCGTGCGGTCCAAGACAGCGCTCCGCGGTGGTCGGTTCACCCCGCTACTTCAAGGCGAACCGGCGCCCGATGGTGCCGGCTGATCTGCGGGCACATCGGTGCATCCGCCTGCGGAAGAGGAATGGCGGGCTCTACGCCTGGGAGTTCGAACGTCGCGGAGAGGAACTCGCGATCGAGGTGGACGGGCCGCTCACGCTCGACACGCTCTCCCTGGTCATCGAGGCCGCGCTGAACGGCGCGGGGCTCGCGTATCTGAATGAGTGGGACGTTCGAGCGTATCTGGCGTCCGGAAAGCTCGTGAGCGTGCTGGAGGACTGGCTGCCGGCGTGGCCTGGGCTGTGCGTCTTCTATCCCAGCCAGCGTCACGTCCCAGCGGGGCTGCGTGCATTCGTCGAGGTGGTGAAGGAGGTCACGAAGCGCGACGCTTCGCGCTGAGCCGTGTAGCCCGGACTCCCTCCACCACCTGACCCCGCCTACGACTTGGGGATGATGACGATGTCCTCGTCCTGCTCCAGGCGATACATCCCGTCGGCGCCCCGGCAGGCCTCAGCGTGCATGCGAACCTTGTCTTCGAGTTCGCGCACCGCGTCCTTGCTCAGGGCCGCGAGCTGCTCGGCCGTGAAACAGCCCTCGAGCACGAAGAAGCGACACAGCGTGTACATCTCCTCGAAGGTCTTCGTGAGGAACCCGCTCATCGTCGGGATGACCTCGTGCGGCAGCCGCTTCTGCTGAACCGTGGCGATCAACTGCTGGCTGAACACCAGCGTCTCCGAGAAGTCGCGGCACAGCTCGTAGGTCGGCCCTCTCGCGGCGGCCATGACGATGAGGCAGTGTCCGCCGGGGCTCACGAACGAGAGCAGCCTGTCGATGAACCCTCCCCAGTCGGAGGGGGACACGTGGTACAGGACGTGCGAGCACACGACGAGCTCATACTTCTCGGACGCGTGGTATCGATCCAGGGGCTCGACGAGGACCTTCGCCTTCTCGTGCTTGAACCCGACGATCTGATCCTTGTTGGGCTCGAGCAGGGTGAGCGAGCCGAAGTACGGCGCGAGCCGTTCGGCGACCTTGCCCGACCCCGCGCCCACGTCCAGCAGCGCGGGCTGCTTCGGCATCCGCGGAAGCAGTCGCTCCTCGACGAGCTGCCCGATGTTCTCGGGGTGCCTGGCGGTGGCCGCGAGGATGCGGAACGCCGTGGCGTACTCCTGCGGCGACATGGTGATTCCCATTCCAGCCTCCCTCTTGTTGGAACGACCCCGGACTCTACACGGCCACGCGGCGCGTGTACGACCCAACCCGAAGCCGCTCAGGGAGGCGGCTGGGCCACCGGCAGCGCGGCGGCCGGAGCGGTGACCGTCCGGGTCTTCACCGCCGCATGCTCCCTTCGGAGCACCGGCAGCACGCTGCTGCGCTCATCCGTCCAGGTAAAGGGAGGCGGCTCGGCCAGCTCCACGCGGGCAACGGTCGCTCCCGCCGCGACGAAGGTCGCCCCCCAGGAGAAAGCGGGATCCGCACTGAGGATCATCCACGTGCTGCTCAGCGCGTCTCCCTTCAGCTCATTGGTGACGAGCGTCGCATGCAGCCCGAAGGCCCGCGCGTGCGCCAGCGCGATGGGCACCAGGTCCATGTGGATGTTGCTCAGGTGCATCGCCAGCACGCCGCGAGGCGCCAGGTGCTTGCGGTAGAGGTCCACGGCCTCCTCGGTGAGCAGGTGCAGGGGAATCGAGTCCGAGCTGAACACATCCAGCGCCAGCACATCGAAGGCTTGGGGCTCGCCCCGCTCCAGCTCTGACTCCAAGGAGATGCGCGCGTCTCCCTCCACGGCCTCCACCTTCGCCGGGCTGTCCGCCAGGAAGGTGAAGTAGCCTCCTTCGCCGCGCGCCAGGGAGGTGACCTTCGGGTTGATCTCATAGAAGCGCATGGTGTCACCCGCCTGGGTGAGCGCCGCGCTGGTGCCCACGCCCAGCCCCAGCACGCCGAGACGCAGGGCCTGCACCTGGCCCGCCTCCTGGCGCAGGCGCCGCTGCTCGGCGATGGCCAGCCCCAGGCCGCCCTCCGGCGTGTAGTAGGCCGACGGGAGCGGCCGGCGCCCCGGGCGGATGAACTGGAAGCCGTGGTTGATGGCGCCGTGCTTCAGCGAGTACTGGTGCCACAGCGGATCGGCCCGGTACTGCTCCAGCACCTGCACCACACCGAAGAAGTTGCGTGCCGTCAGCCGCACCTCCTTGCGGCTGTCCAGCACCGCCACCACCAGCCCCATCACCGCTCCGGCCAGTACGAACACCCGCAGCAGCCGCCCCACCCGCGCCACGTTCCGCTCCCCTTCCGGGCGTTTCATGAGGACCCCCACCATCACGGCGCAGCAGGCCGCCAGCGCCAGGGGGTACTCGGCATAGGTGTCGAAGATTCGCTGCGCCACCAGGGAGACGAAGAGGCCACCGACCACCCCTCCCACCGACACCCAGAGGTAGAAGGCGCTCAGGTGCCGAGGCGAGGGCCGCAGTCGGTACAGCTCGCCGTGGCACACCATGCAGCCGGCGAACAGGGCTCCGCCGTGGGCCAGCAGCTGAAAGGGCAGCGGGAAGTGCGGCCCCTCGATGATGGCGCGGGCCACGCCGCCCATCGACGCGACGAGCAGCAGCATGCAGAGGGAGCGCGAATAGAGGGCCTCACGCTCGAAGGTGAGGATGAAGGTGAGCAGGTAGAGGCCCAGGGGTAGCACCCACAGGAAGGGGCCCGCCGCCACGTCTTGCGAGAGCTGGTTCGTGGTGGCCAGCAGCAGCACCGAGGCGCAGGCGCTCAGCCCCAGCCACGCCAGGGTGCGCCCCACACCGGGCCGCGGCTCCTCTTGCGCGGGTGCCTCCGCGCCTTCCTTCGGCGCGTCCTGCCCGGTGGCCCGCTCCTCCCCTCGTCTCCACATGTCCCACGCACACACGGAGCACCCCACGGTGAACACCAGGAAGCCCACGGCCCACCCCCAGCCCTGCAGGGAGCGCGGCACATACGGCTCGACGAGGAAGGGGTAGCCCAGCAGCGCCAGCAGGGAGCCCACGTTGGACAGGGCATAGAGCCGGTATGGGGAGACGCCGGGCCGCGCGCGCGCGAACCAGCTCTGCAACAGCGGCGCCGTGGTGGAGAGCACGAAGAAGGGCAGCCCGATCGTCACCGCCAGCATCGCCAGGAGCCGACTCGTGAAGCCCTCCGCGCCGGTGGGGCGCCACTCCGGCCCGGGCGCTACCGGCGAGCCCGCCAGCCACGCGCGCGCCGCGAGCACCGCCACGGTGAAGGCCACCAGCCCCAGGTGCAGCCGGACCTGAGCGCGCGGCCTCAGGTGCGTGGCGACGACATGGGCGTAGGCGTAGCCGGCCAGCAGCGCCGCCTGGAAGAAGAGCATGCACGCCGTCCACACCGCTGGGGTGCCCCCGAACCAGGGCAGCGCGAACTTCCCCACCAGCGGCTGAACGCCGAAGAGCAGGAAGGCGCTGAGGAAGAGCGTGAGGGCGTATCGGGCCATGGCGAAAGGTTACACCGTCAGTACAGACCGAGCGCCACTCCAGGACGCAGCGCTTCGATGCGAACTGGGGTAGATCGCCTGCACTCTCGACCCTCAGCCCCCGGTTGCTCCCTATGACAGCGAAGAAGTCCAGGACCGCGAAGAAGCCCGCCGCAGCCAAGAAGAAGCCCGCGGCCAAGAAGAAGCCCGCGGCCAAGAAGAAGCCCGCGGCCACCAAGAAGAAGCCCGCCGCTCAATCGGAGATGGACCGACTGCTCAAGGCCGCGGACCGCATCGAGGAGACCCTCCAGGACATGGACCTCGATGACCCGGAGCTCGATTTGACGCTCGAGGATTTCGAGCAGGTCCTCAGGGAAGTCCTTCGAATCGACCCGGGAAACATCGCCACCATGATCCGCCTCGGCGAGTTCTTCCTCGATCGAGCCGGGGCCGAGGATGTGGCGCTGGAGTTCTTCGGGCAAGCCTCCAAGCTCCAGCCTGGAGACAAGAAGCTCGCGAAGCTGATCAAGAAGGCCCAAGCGCAGCTCGAGGAGAACAGGGACTCCTGACGCGTGTACCCTACCGCCCATCCGTGGGCTGACCGGCTCCCGTAACGGGGAGCTTGAGGATGGCGGTGGCTCCCAGCCCTGGCCCGGGGCTCTCCAGCGTGAGCTGTCCCCTCATGAGCCGCGCCGTGAGGGCACTGGAGTGCAAGCCAAGGCCGTGGCCAGCCCTGCGGGTGCTGAACCCCTGGGTAAAGAGCTGCTTGCGCACCTCGGGCGTAATCCCCTGCCCCGTGTCCTCCACCTCGAGGTAGGCCCAGTGACTGTCACGCCACAGGCGGAGCTCCAATCGCCGCTGGCCCACGGCAACGGCCTCCAAGGCATGCCGGGCGTTGCTCAGCAGGTTGAGGAGGATCTGAAGCAGCCGGTGCCTGTCCACCATCACCCGAGGCATGGGCTGCAGCCTCTTCGTCACCTGAACCTCCGCGCTTTTCAGGGTGCTCTGCTTCAGCCGCAGGGCCTCCTCCACCACCCCGGCCAGCTCACACTCCTCTTCGAGCAGCGTCGCCTTCCCGTAGTTCTGTTGCAGGGAGACGATGGAGCGCACCCGCTCGACGTTGCTGGCCATGTCCTTCAGGCCCTTCTGAAAGACCGTCCGCTCCTGCGCCAGCCGGTCCGAAAG
Source organism: Hyalangium ruber (assembly GCF_034259325.1). Lineage (NCBI taxonomy): Bacteria > Pseudomonadati > Myxococcota > Myxococcia > Myxococcales > Archangiaceae > Hyalangium > Hyalangium rubrum. The sequence goes on from NZ_JAXIVS010000018.1 coordinate 46,907, forward strand.
GCCCCGGAGGTAAGCCACGATGTGGCGGCCGCGGGGATCCTCCGTGAGGAAGTCCGATAGCCGGGTCTGGTTCTCCTCCAGGAGCTGGGCCACCTGCCCCACCCGGTCTCCTCGCGAGGAGGCCAGCGCATCGCGCAGATGCTCCGTGGACACCACCAGGCTGGTCAGGGTGTTGCCCACCTCGTGCAGCACGTTGGAGGCGACCTCCGCCATTCCCACCAGGCGGGCCGTCTCCAGCAGCTGGGCCTGGGCCTGCTTCAGCTCGTGCGTCCGCTCCTCCACGCGCACCTCCAGCTCCTCGTTGGCGGTGCGCAGGGCCGCCTCGGCCAACTGGACCTCCGTGTAGAGCTGTGCGTTCTCCAGCGAGATGACGGCGTGCGAGGCCAGGTACTGCAGCAGGGAGATGCGAGCAGGGCTGAAGGCGCCTGGGGCCAGCGAGTTCTCCAGGTACAGCATCCCCCGGAGCTGCTGGTTGCGCGTCAGCGGAAGACACAGCAGGCACCGGGCCCGGCTCTGGGAGAAGAAGGGCGCCGAGGAGAAGGGATGCGGCTCGGCGGTGTCATCGATGAGGACATGCTCGCCGGTGCGCTTCACATAGGAGAGCACCGTCCACGGTAGCTCTTGATCCGCGAGCTGCCGCGGCACGGCCCGGGCGTCTTGCGCGGAGGCCTCCACCACGGCCTTCACCTGCAGCTCATCACCCTGCGACAGCACGAGCGCGCCGCGCTGCGCCCCCGCGCTCTGCAAGGCCACGTTCATGAGCGTGGCCACCAGCTTCTGCAGGTGCATTTCACTGGAGATGGCCTGCTGGGCCTTGACGAGGCTGAGCGCATCCAACTGCGTCGTCGGGCCCGAGTCATACGTGTCACTCTGGCGGCCCGTGGACAGGTCGGCCAGGCGAGGCCACTGCTCGTCCATGTGCCGTACCTTGCCCTCCGCGCCCCACTGGCTGTAGGCCTCGCGGGCCTGGCGGGCATAGGACGTCGCGATGGTGGGGTAGCCCCGCTCCTTCCAGAAGCGCGCGGCCAGCTCACTGGCGACCGCCACGTTCTGGATCTGGCCATGCGTGTGGGCCGCTTGAATCGCCTCCTCGTAGGCCTGCATGGCTGCCTCGGGTCTCCCCCGCAGGCGCTCCAGCTCCGCGAACACCATCCGCTCCACCGGGGAGAAGGTCTCCGGACAGCTCGCGGACCAGTCGGCCAGCTGTTCCTGGTGCTTCTGGATCTGCTCCAAATACTCCTGCTGCAGCGGGGCGGGAGCCTCCCGGTAGCACGCCGCCAGCGAGAGCGCCCGGTAGTGGTGGTAGTCGAGCTGGAAGATGCGTCCGAGCTGCGAATAGAGCAGCGGCCGGGCCTGCTCCGCCGACTGGCGCGCCTCCTCATAGGCGCCACACATGAACCGGGAGCGCGCCTTGGTGATGGCATACCAGCAATACTGGGTGGCGAGGTTGGAGCTCTTGCGGCTCTCGAAGTACGCCTCGCTGAACTCGCCCAGGCTCAGCGAGGTGAACGACTCATTGAGCCCCCGCATCTGCTGCACGAAGCACTGGTGAATGCGGAGGGAGTCCTCGGCGGAGCGAAAGTTGATCTTCCGCGAGAAGTCCGTGCCGACGACCGTCTCCCGATACACCTCCGACAGCTCGGTGCCCATGAAGAACGGCAGGGACGCGAGCAGGATGCCGCTGAAGGCCGCGGTCTGGAAATCACCCGCCTGGAGCGCGTGCTGGAAGGCCTCCTGGTACAGCCCCTTCGCGTCCGAGAGCGGGCGCACCCAGGCGCTCAGCTGCCCCAGGGTGAAGAGGACCTTGGGGAGGTAGGCCGTGCCTTGGTAACGCGTGGTGACGGCCTGGGCGAGCCTGCCAAACTCATAGCCGCGGCGGTACTCCCGGAACTTGCCGCTGGTCACCAGGCCATACCAGGCATAGCCCACCCCCGTGGCGGCGGTGTTTCCATGGCGCAGGGAGAGGGTGACCAGCTTGCACAGCTCCAGCGTCAGGAGGCTCTCGCTGGTGAAGAAGGCGGGTGAAATGAGGGCCACCAGCAGGCCCACGATCGTCCGCACCTCCGGATCCGTCAGGGCCGGCAGCTCCAGGAGGCTCTCCACCGGGCGGTCTCCCAGCAGGGACTCCAACTCCTGACGGGCGGCGACCGCCTCCTCCCAGGTGGGCTGCGCAGGGATGACCACCCCCAAGCGCGCCAGGGCCTCCAGCAGACTGGCGGCGGCGGCGCGGGCCTCGCCCGTGAGCAGGAGGATTTCCCCCTGGAGCTGGTAGCCCGCCACGAGGTGCTGACGCGTAGGGGCTCTGGGCAGCACCTCCTCGATGATGCGGCGGGCCTCGGCGAGGTTCCCGCTCGCGGACTCGCCGCGGGCCTGCTCCAAGCGCAACTGGAACGCCTGCTCGGGCGCGGTCTGCCAGGGGTCACCGGGCAGCAGCGACAGCGCCAGGGTGAAGCAGTCGATGGCCGTGCGGTAGGCGGTAGAGGCCTTGGCTCGAAAGCCCGCCTGGATGTTCAGCTGCGCCAGCCGGGAGCGCTCCTCGGGATCCTCGATCGACCGCGCGCCCGCGTTGAGCTGTCCCACCACCTCGAAGAGGCGCTCGTGCAGCTCCTCGGGGGCGAGGCGGGCCCACAGCAGGCGGCCGATCTCCAGGTGGAGGGCTCGCCGCTCCTCCTCGGCGATGAGGGAGTAGGCGGCCTGCTGGATGCGATCGTGGAAGAAGCGAAGATGCTGGAGGTCCGTCCGCACCACCAGCCCCTCGAGGAGCGCTGGCTCGAGGCGCTGTTCCACCTCGTGTACTTGCTGGTGCGAGACGAGGGACAGTGTCTCCAGGGCGAAGGTATTGCCCACGCACGCGGCCCGGTGCAGCAACTGCTGTGTCGGATCAGGCAATTGCCGCAGCCGAACGGCCATGAAGTCCACGACGTTGTCCGAGTACTCCCGGGCACGCACGGCCTCGGCGTCCCAGCGCCAGTCTCCCTGCGCCCCCCGGGTGACCAGGCCCTCCTGGTGCAGCGTCTGGAAGAGCTGAAGGAGGAAGAAGGGGTTGCCTCCGGTCTTCTCCTGCAACAACTCCGCGAGCGGCGCCACGAGCGTGGGCGCGGCACCGGGCAACGCCTCCGCCACGAGCATCCGGGTGTGCGTGAGGGAGAGCGGCTCCAGATGGACGGCCGTGCTCCGTCCCCCCGCCTTGCGCGCTTCCTCCAACATCATCGCCAGCGGGTGCGAGGCGCTGACCTCATTGTCCCGATAGGCGCCGATCAACAGATGGGCCGGCGTGTCCGGGTGGGTGACCAGGGTCTGCAGCAGCTTGAGGCTGGCGAGGTCCGCCCACTGCAAGTCGTCCAGGAAGAGGACCAGCGGCCTTCCAGCGCGGGCGAAGACGCCGAGCAAGCGCAGGAAGAGGCGATTGAAGCGGTTGCGTGTCTCCGCGGACGGCAACTCGGGCACGGGAGGCTGCTTGCCCACCACCTGCGCGAACTGGGGCACCAGGTCCACCAGCACCTGACCGTTGCCCTCGAAGGCCTCCAGCAGATGCTGACGCCAAGCCTCCAGCTCCTCGTTGCTGCCGGCCAGGAGCTGCTGCACGAGCCCCCGGAGCGCCTGGGCCAGGGTGGAGTACGGCACGTCGCGCTGGAGCTGGTTGAACTTGCCGCTGAGGAAGAACCCGCGGCGCCGCAGGATGGGCTTGTGCAGCTCATGCACGACGGAGGACTTGCCGATCCCCGCGTAGCCGCTCACCCAGACCCATTCGGCCCGCTCCCCTCGCGCCACCCGCTCGAAGGCCTCCTGGAGCGCGGCGAGCTGCGCCTCGCGACCATAGAGGCGCTGCGGGAGCTGGAAGTGGGTGGGGAAGTCCCCCTGGCCCAGGGGAAAGTCCTCCAGCCGGCCCTGCCGAAGCCCTTGCAGGCAGCGCTCCAGATCAGCCTTCAGCCCGTCGGCGCTCTGGTAGCGCTCCTCGGCGGGCTTGGCGAGCAGCTTGAGCACCACCGCCGAGAGCATGGGCGGAACCGAGACCACTCGCGCGTGCGGAGGCTCGGGAGCCTGCGCGATGTGGGCGTGGATCCACTCCAGCGCGTCCTTGCCGTGGAAGGGCAACTGCCCGGTGAGCAGTTGGTAGAGGGTGACGCCCAGCGAGTAGAGGTCCGTGCGGTAATCCACCGCCCGGTTCATTCTCCCGGACTGCTCGGGAGACATATAGGCCAGCGTGCCTTCGAGCAGGGCGGCGTGCGCCGCCTCCACGTGCTCCACCTGCTGCAGCGTGGCGAGCCCGAAGTCGATGAGCCACACCCCAGCCTCCTCCGAGAGGAGGATGTTGTGGGGCTTGATGTCCCTGTGGACGACGCCCCGCCGGTGTATCTCCGTCAGGGTGGTGGCGAGGGAGTTGGCCAGGGGCAGGAACCGGGAGGCGTCCCAGGGCTGCTCCAGGCGCTCCGACAGCGACTGGCCTCCCACGTCCTCCAGGATGAGGAAGGGGCTCTCCTCGTAGACCTCGCAGCCCAGGACACCGAGAACGCCGGGCGAGCCCTGCAGGCGCTGCAACAGACCGTGCTCGCGCATGTAGCGGGCGCGCTCGCGTGGGCCCGGGCGCTCCTGGCGAGGCGTCTTGACGATGACGGGCCGAGCATCGGCCTTGCGTACAGCGCGAAACAGCAGGTTGTTGCTCGTCGTCTGGAAGAGCCCGAGGAGCGTGTAGCCGGGGAGCTCCATCATGGCGGGCGGACGCCCAGAGGTGCTTCCACAGGCCCCAGCTCGCGAAGACGGCCGCTGGTGAACCGCAGCTCTTTCAAGGTGATGCGGACCGCGGGCTTGCCCTCCTTGCCCTCAATGGCGGTACACACGAGGGTTCCGCTCGTCGCCTTCTCGAGAGGCGATGTCTCGGGAATCGGCGGGGCGGCTCCTCCCCATGGGAGGAAGTTACGGACATCCTTCATCCGGTAGAGGGTGACGCCCGTGTCCCCAGCCACGGAGGCTCGGTATTCCGGCTGACACCCCTTGGCCTCGGGAAGGACGACGTGGAGCGCGGCCGCTTCGTCCACGAGGAACGCCTCCACGCCGCCCTTGTGCCAGCCGTAGACGACGACCTCTCGGGCCCGCAGGCGCAGCTCGGGCGGCTCCTGTGCCGAGGGCTTCCGTGGCGTCTTCGCCCAGGCGACCACCGCCACGAGTCCTCCTGCAACCGAGACGAGGATCCACCGTGTCGCGTGTCTCAAGGGAGCTCCTGGCAAGCGTGGACTGCGTTTCCTACATGCTCTAGAGAATCTCGGCGAGTGGTGGAAACCCCCAACGCGCTTGCTCCGCGTCCGTCACGCTCCGCGGCAGGAGACACGGCATGAGGTGGCTCATGGCCGCTCCTGACCCTCTGGCCCCACCGGAGCTTAGGACGGACGGGAGCATGGCTCCAACACCCCGGGCCGATGAAGAGCAGGCACCCGAGCCCTTGCGTCTCGCTAACTCCGCGACCTGCCAGCATCAGCCCATTGCCCAGGCGTGCCCAGGAGGGACTCTCCGTCACGCCAGCGGGGGGCCACGGAATGGCCCCACGAACAGGCGCCCTGCCCCCCTCAATCTTCGGTCATGGAGAGCCGAGCAGCTCGCCCCCGGAAGCGCTCCACGGTCTCGTAAGAGGCCGGAGCGCATCAGAAGGCTCACGGCGTGGCAGTGTCTCCCGGTACATCGCCTGATCCAGCGGCAAGGTGCTGTCGAGGATGGCGTGCGCCAGCATCTTCAGCTCCGTCACGGAGACATTCTTGATGGTGACGTGCGTCCTTCCCTCTCTCAGGAAGGCCTTGATGCTGGCGGGAGAATCCTCGGCGAAGCGCTTGCGGATTCCCTCTCGCAGCAAGTGGACGCAGTACGCGTCCAGGCGAGGAACGATACCGGCCGCCTTCATCGAATCTCGCGCAACCGCTCTTCCTACTTCCTCCGGAGTGCATTCAGGGAACGGCTTCTCTCGCGGGTAACCGTCCTCGCCGGGCACCCGCATGAGCAACTGGTCCAGCGCCGCACCTTCCCATTGCCGCCGGAGTTTCTGCCCGTACCGCACCAGCACGCCCAGCCGCCGCGTGCCGTACTTCAAGACAACCGCCTCCGAGAACCGCCGGGCCGCCGCTTGAGCCCGGCCCAGCTCACCCTCCGAGAGGGCCCTGACCGCCGAGCCGAGTTGCCTCATCGCGCTCTCATAGGAGCCCACCCCCGCCAGCCGCCTGTCCACCACCTCGCTGATGATGCGGCCGATCTGGTACTGCTCGGCGTTGAGCCGCGCGACGTGGTGCTGCAGAAGCTCGCGCGCATGCTCGATCGTCAGGAGGGACACCGCTTCGTTTCCGTTCATCTCCGTCATGGATTGCTCCCGGTCCGCCACGGGACTGTGGCCGAGCCGAGGCAAAGCAGGACCCGGGCCAAAGCGAAGCCCTCGTGAATCCAGCCACTTGCGGTCCTCACTCCCGTGGGAGTCTCGGCGCGGAGCCTCACCGTCCATGGGATGAGACGGTGCCCCACGCGACCCCGGGATGACCTGGGTGCTGTTGAGCGGGGATCCATCGGGGCCTGGCTTGGAGCTGCACTTCCCAGACTGGCGCCTCCAGCGCGCTCTCTAGTATGGCGGTGGTGCAAGGAGTCCATGCCATGAGTTCGATTCGCAGCCTCGCCTTCCTCGCCCTCGCCCTGACGGTTGCTTGCGCCAAACCCAATGAGGCCGCCGCCGTTGGGAGCACCGAGCCGAAGAAGCCAGCCCAGAAGGCCGCGACGCAAAGCACGCCTCCGACGACCGACCTCGTGACGGTGCGCGACCCGGTCGAGAACGCCTACACGCTGGGAATGCCGAAGGGCTGGCACAACCGGACCTACTCGGCCCGGGTCTTCGACATCCACAGCATGGTGACCACCTCGGTCAGCCCGGACGGGAGCGTCCTGCTCTACAGCGGCGACCCCAGCATCCCCCAGTACTGGAATCCGGCCGCGGCGACGCCAGTCCACTACGACATGGCGCGGGTCCATCCCCGGATGAAGATCGAGCCGTTCGTCCCCGCCACGAACTACTTCCCCGACTACGTGAAGCGGAAGTTCGGCAAGCTGCCAGACTTCAAGCTCGTCTCGACCGAGGCGGATGCCCAGGCAGAGCAGAAGCTTCGGAAGAAGTTCGCCGACGTGGGGCTCCGGATGGAGCCGACCGTCGTGAATATCTCCTTCCGCTACACGGACGGCGGCAAGCCCATGAACGCGCTGCTCATCGGCACCTCGACCGACAGCGGGCCGTTCTGGATGGCCACGGTCACGGGGATTGCCACCTCGGGCGACCCGAAGCAGTACCTCCCGATGATCGAAGCCATGGGCCGCACCCATCAGATGAACCCTGATTGGCAGGCCGAGCAGAATCGAAAGCATCAAGAGCGCATGGCGCAGATCCAGGACTTCGGTCGGCAGATGACCGCCCAGCATCAACAGAACATGGCGGCGATCCAGCAGAGCGCCCAGCGCCACCAGCAGCGCATGCAAGCCATCTGGGCGCAGGGCGACGCCAGCATGAAGAGCTATTACGACCGCATGGCCTCCGGCGACGCCCAGCACCGGAACTTCCTCAACTACATCAATGAGGAGAACACGGTGGTCGGCGCGAACGGCAAGACGTTCCAGGTGGACAACAGCTATCAGCGCTACTTCATGCACAAGCAGAACCGCACGTACGTCGGCGGCGATATGCGCATGGAGCTCGATACCTTGCGTCGGCTCGGCCTGAACCCCGACGACTACGAGGAAGTGAAGCTCCAGCAGTAGGTCTTCGCGAACCTCGAGACGGCATCAGAGCTGCGTCTTATCCAGGATCTGATCCACCAGCCCGTAGTGCTTCGCCTCGCTGGCGCTCAAGCGCCGCTGAGCGTCACAGTCCAACTGGATCTGCGCCACGGTCTGGCCCGTGGCGTGCGCCAGCCGCTCGGAAAAGACCTTGCGCATCCGCATCATGGCCGACGCATCCCCTGGCCTCCCACCGCCCGTCAGGGGTGTGAGCATGAAGTGGCTGTGGGTCAAGGCGACGCGCTGCCCCCGCTCCCCGAGGGCAAAGAGGAGCGCGGCGATTCCAGAGCACTGGCCAACGCACACGGTGGACACGGCCGGCTTCACCAACTCCAGCGTGTCGCAGATGGCGAGCGCCGCCGTCACCTCGCCGCCGGGGGAGTTGAGGTAGAGGCGGATGCCCTCGGTGGGGTTCTCGCTCTCCAGAAAGAGCAACTGGGCAACGACGCGCTGGGCCACTTCATCGTTGATGGGTGTGCCGAGGAGGATGGTCCGCTCACGGAGCAGACGTGCTTCCAGGTCCTTCGAGGCAGGGCGCGGAGGGGAAGCGCTCCCGCTCGCGGTCTGCTCGCGGGACTTCTGGAAAGGGTTCCACCAGGCCATCAGCGCCTCCGGGGCCACATCTTAGCAAGCCTGAGCGCACACATTTGACCTGCGAGCCTCCAAGGGAGAACCTGCTTCCGACAGCCGTCCCAGGGACCGATGCCATGCCGACCGCCGATGGAGCCGATGCCTCCGCCTTGCCACCCGAGCTGACCCGGCAGGCCCTGGAGGCCCTGGAAGCACCGGAGCTCCACGCGACGCCACTGCCCTCGGGCTTCGCCACGCTCATGAGGCTCTGGCACTACGAGGAAGCGGGGCCGTGGCGAGCCTGGTCGATCTCTCGCCGCTCCAGCGCCATCGACTCTTCCGTGCTCCTCGTCCGCAAGGTGTCGTGGGATCGGCCGGCGGAGTACGCGCGGATCGCCGGGCCTCGGGCCCCGGCCGCGCTCCCTCCCCTGCTCAGCCTCTTCGAAGCGCGGTTCCCCGTGGAGTCCTGGAACTCGCTCCTCCAGGAGGCCACCGCGCTGAAGGTGCTGCCTCTGCTTCCAGGGAGGGAGATTCCCTCGGGAGGTGCCCGGGAGCGGCTCGGCCTCGCGTATCGGCTCCCGACGCAGACCGTCTCGTTCGAGTGGTGGGGGGCGCCGCCCGCGGAGTGGAGGGAGCTGGCGGAGTGGTCCTCGCGCGCCCTCGGAGCGATGGAGGCATGGCTTCAGCGCTGAGGAGATTGCCCTGCCCTGCCCTGTCCCTGGCACGTGGGTCAGGTGCCGACCGGAGCCTCGAACAGCTCGCGGATGTCTCCCTCGATGCGCGGAGGGCTCGCCACGCGCTGCCTGGCCAGCACGCGCATCGGCATGCCCGCCTTCGTCGACAGCGTTGCCTGCACCTGATGGTCGATGCGCGCCCCGTCGGGCGGCAGCAGCGTGAAGCGCTGGAGCAGCATCGCCAGGGTGATGCGGATCTCCAACGCGGCGAGGCTCGCCCCCACGCACACGTGTGGCCCAGCACCGAAGGGCAGGTATGCCCAGGGTGAGGGGGGCTCGCCCTTCAGCCACCGCTCGGGCAGGAAGCGGTTCGGGTGCTCGTAGAACTCCGGGAGCCGATGCGTGGCGAGCGGGCTGATGAAGACGTCGGCACGCTCCGGTATCGCGTGGCCTCCCAGCGTCGCCCCCCGAGCGGCGCTGCGCGCGGTGAAGGCCACCGGGGACAGCAGCCGCAGGCTCTCCTTCACGACGGCGTCGAGCAGCGGCAGCGCGGCGAGCTGCTCGTGCGTCGGGGGCGCCCCCTGGAGCACCGTCAGCTCGTCCTGCACGTCATGCAGCACGCGAGGATGCAGCGCGAGCAGCAGCAGCGTCCAGCCCAGCGCGTTGGCCGTGGTGTCGTAACCGCCGAAGAAGAGCAGGAACGTGTGCCCCGCCAGCTCCTCGTCCGTGAAGGGCGCGCCGTCCTCGCCGCGCGCATGGACGAGCGCGGCCAGCGCATCGCGGTGCTCGCCCGGCTGGGTGCGCTTCTTCGCGATGAGGGCGAGCAACTCCTGCTCCACAGCCTCCGCCCTGCGCAGGAGCGTCCGGTACGGCGAGCCAGGGAGGTCATGGGGCAGCAACATCGCCACGGGCGAGAACAGCCCCTGGACGATCTGCTTGATGCGCAGTCCCAGGCCCAGGTTCGCGTCGGTGGGTGACACGCCGTAGACCGTGTGACTCACCACCCACAGCGCCAGTTGCTGCATCTCCCGCTCGACGTCAATCACCTCGCCCAGGCGCCAGCGCTCGAACAGCTTGTCCGCCAGCGCCGCCATGTCCTCCCGGTAGGCCTCGACGCGGGGGCGGGTGAAGGCACTGCTGACCAGGCGCCGCGCCTTGCGGTGGTCATCGCCGTTCAGCCCGAGCAGGTGCGTGCGCAAGCGGTAGAGCGCCGAGGTCTTCGGTGCGTTCTCCGCGAGGGAGCGCACGCAGAAGCGGTCCGTGCTGGCGAGCACCTCGCGATTGAGTTCGGGGGAGAAGGCGAACACCATGCGCGCGTCCCCCTGCTGAATGGCCGAGAGCTTCCCGTAGCGCTCACGGATGCGCAGCAAGGAGCGCACGGGGTCACTGAAGAAGCCGGCCAGCCGCAGCGGCCGGCCCACGAGAGGAATTTTGAGCGGTCCGCTCAAGGGGCCAACCGGCTCGGCTGCCGGTGTCGTCTCTTCCGTACGCATCACGCCCTCCCTCGGTGAGTCGAGGTTCGCCGAGGAATGATGGGGCCCCTGCTCTTCCCGCGTCCAGGGAGGCGTACCCCTGGGAGCCTTAGGTGCCTTCCTGCAGGAACGGCAGGGCGACGGACACCATGAGCGGATCCGCGAAGATGTTGTAGTGCGTCAGCCCCGGCAGAATGGCGAGCCGAGACTTCGGCCGCCCCGAGCCGTCCCAGCCACCGTCCTTCTTGCCGCCGCCGAGCAGTCCGAAGAACTCCACGGCGTGCGAGGGGGGGAACAGGTCCGCATCCGCGGCCATGACCAGCGTGGGCGCCTGAAGCGACGAGATCTGCTTCGAGAAGTCGAAGTCCTGCTTCATGGCCTCCCCGATCTTCTTCAGGAGCCTGGGGAAGTCCTCGGGACGGGGCGCGATGGCGACGTAGCCCTGGTACATGGGCGTCTGCTTCATCATCTCGACGGCCCCCTCATTGACCTGCCCCTGCTGGGCGAGGATCTCCGGGTAGTAGGCGTTGCGGCGAAACACCGCGGAGACGATGACCAGCTTGTTCACGACGTCCGGATGACGAGCGCCCACCTGCAGCGCGACGCCACCGCCCAGGGAGTAGCCGAACACGTCGACACGCCCCAGCTTGAGGTGCTGGATGAGGGCCGCGATGTCATCCGCCATCAGCTCGACACTGAGCGGCCGGTCGATGTCGGCCGTCCGCCCGTGCCCCTGCAGGTCCACCGCGATGACCTTGCGGTGCTTCGCGAGTGTCTTGAGGTTGTCGCCGAACATGGACGTCGACCCGAGCCCTCCGTGGAGGAGGACCAGGGGCCGGCCCTTGCCGTGAGTCTCGTAGTAGAGCTCGAGTCCGTTGATTTTCGCGTAGTTACCGGGCGCCTTCTGCTTGGGCTGAGCGAAGGCCGGCGTCCCCAGGGCAACGAGCACGAGGACGAAGAACGAGAAATTCCAGCGCAGCAGGGTCATGGTGTCTCCGAACGAGAAGGTCATCGCGTCTATTGACCCCACGAGCCTCCAAAAATCATCGGTCCCCTGCGATTTCCGAATGAAATGGGACACACGCCCGCGGCGAGGTGGCTCGTCCTACCTGGCCTGGGAATCGATGGTGATCAGGCGCCGCAGCGTGTACGAGACGGCAACGGGGCTCTCCGCGCGGGTCTCCAGCGTGCCGCGGGCAGAGAAGAGGAGCTGGTCGGTCCTGTTCAGCCCGCTGAGCTCGACGCCGTGCTGCCCTGGCGACAGGGGGAACGTGGTCACCCGGTTGCCGTCAGCGCCCTCCGCGCAGTTGAACCGCAAATCGAGCCACCCGTCGATGAGGACCACCACCGAGCTCACGCCCGCCTCGGCGCAGGTGGGGTTCGGAGTCGAGGGGCCGTTCGAAAGGGTCCAGGAGACGTAGGCGAAGGAACTCTGGCCGCTGATCAAGGCGACCTTCACCAGCGTGTCCCCGTTCACCGTGAAGGCGCCCTTGCCCGAGTAGAGGACCGAGTTCGAGGCGTTCACGGCCTCGAGGGTGTACTCATAATGACCGGGGGCGAAGTCATGCACGGCGATGCCGTCCACGCCCTGGTTCGTACACGGGAAGGAGCCTCCATTGGGGAGGTTCTCGCCGGGGATGGTGATGCGCACCCCCACCACGTCTGGCACGTCCGCGCACCAGGTGCGGGGTGAGCCGGGGAACGACCAGAGGAAGGTCACGTCCCCAGGGACCGGGGGAGGCGGCGGAATCCGCTCGAGCGAGACGTTCACCTGCGTGTCTCCGTCCACCGTGAAGGAGCCGGTGCCGCGATAGAGGGCCTCGCCCGAGGCGCCGAGCGCCTCGACGGTGTAGCTGTACGCACCGGGAGCGAAGTCCAGCAAGGTCGTGCCGTCCAGTCCCGAGGTGCTGCACGGAAAGAGGCCGTCGTTGGGGAGCACGTGGTCGGGAATGCGGATGCGCACGCTCCTCACGTCCGGCATGCTCACGCACCGGAGCGGCGGCGAAACGAAGGACCAGCGGAACGACACATCCCCAGGGCTGGGCGGACGGCTGACCGGGGAGAGCTGTGAACTCACCACCGTGTTCCCATCCACCGTGAACGAGCCCGTGCCCGAGTAGAGGACCTCGTCCGAGGAGCCGAGCGCCTCGACGGTATAGGTGTAGAGGCCCGGCGCGATGTTGCGCAGAGTGAAGCCGTCCACACCCTCGGAGTTGCAGGCCTGTACGCCCCCGTTGGGAAGCGTCTGGCCGGGGATGGAGATGCGCACCTTCGTCACGTCCGGCACGTCCGCGCACCGGCCCGAGGCGGCGCCGGAGAACGCCCAGAGGAAGGCCACGTCTCCGGGCTTCGCGCTCGGAGCGTCGGGAACGTCGGGCTCGTGGGGGGTGCCGTCATTGCATCCCGCGAGCGTGGCGACGAGGCAGAGGAGTCCAGCGAGGAGTCGGAGGTTCATAGGTGGGCCGTGCCAGTAGATGCCAGGCCGGGCGGTCCCCGAGCGAGAAAGCTCACTGTGATGTGTAGGCATTTGTGATCCCTAGGGAATCTCGGTGGGGGGAGGGAACTCGGGGCGAACTCCGGCGATAATTTCTCGAAATCTGAATTGTCCTAATTCCGCTGGAGTCCCCCATGGCCCCCACCCCTGTAGGCTCAAACTCGTCCGACGCCGCCGCGGCACAACGCGCGGCGGAGATTGCCGCGGAGCGCGCACGCGCAGCCGCCGAGGCAGCCAAGGCCAAGGCCGCAGCGGAAGCCAAGGCCGCCGCGGAGGCCGCCGCCAAGGCCAAGGCCGACGCCGAGGCCAAGCGCCAGGAGGCCTCCTCCGCCCAGGTCAAGGCTCGCGAGGATGGGAAGACCGCGGACCAGGCCCAGGGCGCCAACAAGACCGCCCAGGAGAAGAAGACCACCGCCCAGCAGGAGCTGGACGCGGCCAAGAGCGCGTACGAGTCCAAGGGCCAGCAGGTCGACGAGCGGGGCCCTCGCCCGGGAGACGTGGAGCGCCTGGGTGAGCTCAAGCAGAAGGTGAACGACGCGCAGGCCAAGTTCGACCAGGCCAAGGCCGAGGCGGACAAGACCCAGAAGGCCGCCCAGGACGCTCGCACCACCGCCGACGCCTCGAAGAAGGACGCGGTCGCCAAGGGCAACGCCGCCATCGAGGCGCAGAAGGCGGCCAACACCGCCGCCAAGAAGGCCGGCGAGCCCGAGCCCTTCCGTGAGGCCAATGAGGTCCGGGATATCTACGACGCGGGCAGCCTGGATGCCGCGGCGCAGAAGAAGCTGCTGGGCGGAGAGACCTCCGTCGTCACCCCGCAGGAGGCCGCGCGCGCCGATGCCCAGCGCGTCTCCGAGGCCACCGCCCGCAGCCCGCGCGAGGGCGCCGCGGAGCTGGAGCGCCAGCTCAAGGCGAACACGGATCCGGCCTACCGCGAGGCGCTGCAGACCCAGACCGCCGAGTCGCGCCAGCAGATCGTCTCCTCGCTGGAGAAGTTGGACCTGAGCCCCACGGACGCCAACGCCATCGTGAAGAGCCTGGCGGGCAGCGCGGAGCTGGCGGGCCCCCAGGCGACCGAGGACCTGGCGCGTCAGCTCAACGACGTGGGCTCCGGCAGCCTCCTCGATGTGGGGGGCATGATGGCGCGCCAGCGCGTGCTGGACGGGCTCAAGACCAACGCGAGTGACCCCAAGTCGGTGGCGCTGGGCGCGGAGATGGCCAGCCAGCTGCGGGAGGCGAACCGCTACGAGTCCGCCGACGCCATCACCAACCTGAGCCCGGAGTTCAAGGAGAAGGCCGCTCAGAACGCGGGGGACGAGGCGCTGCGCGCCGAGGTGGACCTGCAGACGGTGGCCGAGGATCGCACCAACGTCGAGGACGTGACGAAGCAGGCCGACACCGACGCGCGCACGCAGGCCGACGAGGTGTTCAAGCTGGCCGGCACGAATCCCAAGGATTTGCCGCCCGGCGTCTCCATCGAGCCCGGCGCGACGGAGGACCAGGCCACCCTCGTGCTGAAGGACGAGCAGGGCAAGGTGCTCGAGCGCACCACCGCCCAGCGCGACGGCGACAAGATCACCCTGGACAGCACCCAGTACACGCCCGACGGCAACGCCCAGCGCAGCATCGTGTCCAGCGAGGGCGAAAGCGGCCCCACCACCGTCACCCAGGCGAAGTGGAAGGAGGCCGCCTCGGCCAGCCCCGGGACGCCGCCCTCCATCGACTCGCTGAAGAACAGCCGCGATCCGGATGTCTCCCTGTCGGAGACGACGGTGCGCAAGGACGGCGACAACCTGGTGCAGAGCTCCTACACCCAGGACGCTCAGAACGGCATCACCCAGACCGAGAAGACCTTCGGCCGCCAGGACGACAAGGACGGCATCACCGACCGGCTGGATGAGCGCTTCGAGGATGGCCCCATCGACACGGTGGACATCAAGACCACCAACATCCCGCCCGAGGGCGCCAAGGGCCCGGATGGCAAGCCGGCCAAGGCCACCGTCACCACGGGCACCTCGTACTCGCAGGGCGACGTGCGCCTGACGGGCACCACCAGCAAGGCGGTGGACTCGCCGGCCGATGGCAAGCCGCCGAGCGCCGAGGACCTGAGCGCCGCCGCCGACAAGGCCGAGGACGCCGACAGCTCGCCCAAGAGCTGGCAGCTCGAGGTGAGCAAGTCCAACGAGCTGGCCACGCAGACGTTCGTCGAGGGCCAGACGGACCTGTCCGTCGTCACCACCAAGAAGGTGGAGGGCAACACCGTCACCGAGACGACCGAGGGCAAGGTGCCCAACCCGGACGGCGAGGGCGACCCGGTGAGCATCAGCGGCACCTCCTCGCGCACCTACAATGACAAGGGGCAGATCACCGCCGCGAGCTCGGACCAGACGGATGCGACTGGCACGCGGCGCACCTCCGAGTACGCGCGCACCGAGCAGCGCAACGCGCAGGGCGAGCTGGAGGTGACCGAGAACACCACCTCCACCGAGCAGCCCAAGGACGGCGAGAAGCGCACCCTGGAGCAGCAGCAGGTGGCGGTGCAGACCGACCAGGGCCCGCAGCTGGTGCGCGCCTCGCAGACGATGACGGGCCCCGAGGGCACGGCCAAGGCGTCCATCACCCCCGAGGGCCAGGAGCTCACCGTCAACGGGCAGAAGATGGAGACGCTCGAGCAGCTCCAGGGGCTGCCGGCGGACCAGGCCTCGCTGGGCGCCACCACGATGGACGCGCTGTCGCAGCAGGTGCAGGACTTCAACCTGCTGGCGACGGACATCCACACCGCGTACCAGGCGCAGCAGGCGGCCAACGACAAGGGCGAGCGGAAGGCGGCCGCGAGCGCCAACAACTACGGCCTGTTCCGGCTGAAGCAGGCGCTGACGACCGCCAACTCCGTGGCCACAGGCGCGCCGGATCCGACCGGTGGCCCCGCGCGCAGCAACACGCCGGTCCCCGAGTGGAAGAAGGCGCCCAGCATCAGCCTGTCGCCCACGCAGCGGCTGGCCGGTGGCAGCACGGGCGGCATCCAGCTGCTGGCCGGCGCGGCGGGGCTCTACTCGTCGGGCCGCTCGCTCATCAACAACGTCAGCCAGGGCAACTACCTGGCCGCGGCGAAGGATGCGTTGGGGGTGGTGGGCAGCGGCGTCTCCATCTATGGCGGCGCCAACGCCCTCATCACCGCGGCGAAGGGCAGCGGCAGCGGTCTGACGCTGGGCGGCGCGGTCGGCACGGCGGGCGGCCGCATCAACCCGTCGGTGGCGGGCCAGGTGGCCGGCAAGTTCGCGGCGGGCCTGGGCGTGGTGGCCGGCGGCATCGAGGTGTTCCAGGGCATCCAGAACGGCAACGGCTGGCAGATCGCCAGCGGCGCGGTCACCGCGGGCGCGGCGATTGGCGGCTACCTGGCGGTGGGCGCGGCGGCGGGCGCCTGGGGTGGCCCGGCGGGCGCGGCGGTGGGTCTGGCCATCGGCCTGGCGGCGTTCGGCGTGACGAAGCTGTTCGACTGGTTCGACGACAGCGAGCACGACATCGCCGCGCAGCAGATCTGAGCCAGTCGAGGGTAGACTGCGCGGCCCATGGCAAACCCCACGACGATTCGACACGGCCCCCTGACGATTCCCCTGCCCGAGGGGTGGTTCGACGCCAGTCAGGTGGTGGCCATGGGCCCGGAGGAGGCTGGCTTCCGCTCCAGCCTCGTTGTCTCCGTGGAGCCCGCGCTGGCCGAGGAGACGTCGCAGCAGTTCGCCGCGCGGTTGTTGCCGGCGATACGCAAGGTGGCCCCCGGCTTCAACCTGGTGGAGGAGAAGGCGGCCAACTTCGGCGGCAAGGACGGCGTGCTGCGCGAATGCACCTTCAATGTGGAGGGTGCGCTCGTCTCGCAGCTGCAGTTCTACCTGGTTCGCAGCGGGGTGGGGTTGACCTTCACGTACACCCAGCTGGCCTCCCGGCTGAAGGACACTCGCGCGGTGGCCGAGAAGTTCTTCACCGGCTCGCAGGTGAGCGGGGGCGTGGAGACGCTGCTGCGCCCCGGCACCATCCGCGGCTGAGCGACCGGTCCATCTCTGGGAGCGCAAGAGCGTGACAGGGGCGCTACCCTGGGCGGTGTGAACCGTTCACGAGGTGGCGCGATGCGAAGGAACATCCGGTGGCTTGGCATTCTGGGCGCGGCCCTGCTGTGGGGCTGTGGACCGGGGGAAGAAACGCCCTCGGGAGGTGAGAAGGTCACCCTGCGCGTCCCGCTCTACCCGTGGATCCCCGACGCTGCGGGGGACAAGTTCCAGTCGTTGGTGGCTCGCATCGAGGCCGACTTCGAGGCCAGCCACCCGAACATCGACCTGGTCCCCAACCCGGCGTGCGTCACCGATGACTTCTACGAGCCGGAGCAGCTCGCCCGCTCCCTGAAGGGCGAGAACCCGTGCGGCTACGACGTCATCGAGACGGACACCGCCATCCTCGGCGATCTGGTGGCCCTGGGTGCTGTCCGCCCGTGGCCCCGGTTGCCCGAAGGCATCGCCTGGCACCCGGCGGCGCTCTCCGCGTCCACGCACCCCACGGAGCAGGTCCTCTATGGCGTGCCCCACTGGCTGTGCAACCACTTCATCATGTCCCGCGACGCGAGCGTGCGGCAGGCGCGCACCACCAGCGCGCTCGTTCAGGCCCTGGCGAACCTGGGCACGCCGGCCCCCGACACCGCCACCAACATGCTCGGCAGTTGGAACCTGCCCTCGCTGTACCTGGACGCCTGGGTGGACACCCGCGGCGAGAATGGCCTGCGCTCCGCCGTGACGGCCGACAGCTATGACGCGACGGTGCTCGACTCCCTGCGGCGCTACGCGCGCACCTGCGAGTCCAGCGGCCAGAACCCCTGCATCGATGGGACGTATGACCTGGAGGAGAACTTCGACCTGCCCGCGAAGCTCTTCGCCGAGGGGCGGGCCGACTCCACCATGGGCTACTCCGAGCGCCTGCACGCCATCCTCCGCGCCCTGCCAGCGGGTGTCAGCGCGTCCGCCATCCAGATCTCCTCGGCGCCGCTGGGAGAAGGCAGCAACCCCATCCTGTTCACCGACTCCTACTTCCTGGGCGCTGGCTGCACGGGCGGCTGCGAACAGGCGGCGCTCGAGTTCGTCACGTACATGAGCCAGCCGAGCACCTTCGAGTGGATCGTCATGAGCGAAGACGCGCCGGCGGCCACGCGTGTGCCCCGCTATCTGCTGCCCGCCACGCTCGATGCGTATGAGGCGCCGAAGCTCCGCGCCGACCCGTTCTATCCGGTGCTCGCCTCCGAGACGCGGACCGGCGTGCCCTTCCCGAACACGGGCCTGTTCAGCATCCGCAAGAAGATGCGAGACGACATCCTGAGCGCGCTCAGCGCCCCGTGAAGAGCGGGAGCTTCAGGAGATAGACAGGGCAAAGGCCCGGTGTGCTATCTGCGCCAGGTCCGCTTCACGCCAGGTACCCTACCCATGCCCCACGTCGATCCGAATCTGCGCCGCGAACTCTTCGGCTGGTACAGCCCCCACCTGGGCATGGACATGCCCATCGTCCGCTACGGCCACTGGGGCCCGGCGCTGCTGCTCTTCCCCACCGCGGGCGGAGACTTCCTGGAGGCCGAGCGCATGGGCCTCATCCAGGCGGTGGCCCACCACCTCTTCTCGGGCCGCGTGCAGATCTTCGGCATCAGCAGCATCAACAACCACGCCTGGCTCAACCGCGGCCTGCCCCTGCACGAGAAGGCGCGCCGCCAGGTGCTCTTCTCCGCGTACGTCGAGAACGAGGTCGTCCCGCACATTCGGGGCGTGCTGCAGAACGGCTCGGCGCGCATTGGCGCCACGGGGGCGAGCTTCGGCGCCTTCCACGCGGCCAACGCCTTCTTCCGCAGGCCGGACCTCTTCGAGGTGCTGCTGGCGATGGGCGGCATCTACGACCTGCAGCCGGACTTCCTGCACGGCTTCTGGAACGACGACGTCTACTTCAACAACCCGGCCTCCTACGTGCCCAACCTGTCGGAGGGGCACGCCATGGACCTGCTGCGCCACCACAGCCGCATCAACCTGGTGTCCAGCCGGGGCCAGTGGGAGCACCCGCACCTCACCGAGCACTTCAGCCACCAGCTGAACCAGCGCGGCATCCCCCACAACATCGACATCTGGGGGCACGACATGCCGCACGACTGGCACACCTGGCACAAGCAGCTCGACCACTACATCTCCGAGCGCCTGGGCTACTGACCGGAGCTCGCGACGGGCCTATCGCCAGCGGGAAGGCTCACGGTGAACCGAGTGTATCTGCCCAACTCGCTCTCCACCGTCAGGCTTCCCGCGTGTAGCTTGACGATGTCATAGCTCAGCGACAGGCCCAGTCCGGTATTGCCACCTCCCGGTGGTTTTGTGGTGAAGAACGGCTCGAAGATGCGGCCCTGGATGTCCTTCGGGATGCCGGGCCCGTTGTCCTCCACCTGGAGGCTGACGTGGCCTCCCTCTCGACGCGTGCGCAGGGTAATGGTGGGAACGTAGCCGCTGGTGGATTCGCGCTGCTTCAGCGACACGGCCTCGAGGGCATTGAGAATCAGGTTCTGAAGCACGCGGCCCAGCTCCTGAGGCATCCCCTGTACCTGCCCCACCGTGGGGTCGAACTCGCGTACGAACGCCACTGCGAACTCCGGATTGCGGACACGCACCCCGTGGTAGGTCAGCTTCAGGTACTGCTCCACGAGCGATTCCAAGTCCGTTGGCTCGAGTGCCCCGGAGCGGCTCCGGGCATGCTCCATCATGCTCCGGATGATGTGGTCCGCCCGCACACCGTGCTGGTGGACAACGGTCGCGTTCTGTTTGAAATCCGTGATGATGTCACGGACCTCGCGGAGGGAGACATCGGGCCGCTCCTGCAGCATTCGCTCCAGCTCCTGAGCAAGCTCGATATTGGCCTCGGACATGTTGTTGATGAAATTGAGCGGATTCTTGAGCTCGTGCGCGATGCCCGAGGTGAGCTGGGCCAGGGACGCCAGCTTCTCTGACTGGATGAGCTGATTTTGCGTGTGCTGAAGCTCCTTGATGAGGACCTGCTTGGCTGTGTTCTCCTGGTTGAGGGCTGCATTGACCGTTTCCAGCTCGCGGGTGCGGTGTTGGATGCGCTCCTCCAGCTTGATGTTGAGCTGCTCCAGGTCCGTGCGCGCCTGCTGCAAGGATGCGTTGCTCTGCCCCAAGGATTGCCCCATCTGGAACAGCCCCTCACCGGTGCGCTGCAACTCGATGATGGAATAGGCTGGCCGCGACTGTGCGTACTCGCCTTGGCTCATCCGCTGCATCATGCTCTCGAGGTCCAGCAGCGGTTCTGCCAGCAAGGTGCTCATCCGGCGCACCTTCCTGTAGAGCCATACGAAGAAGAGCGCGTAGAAGAGAATCAAACCGGCGATCATGCCCAGGCCGACACGGGCGACACGCCTGTTGAGTTCATAGGCCTCCGCGAAGATGTCCGCCTCGTCCACGACGACCAGGAGCTTCCAGTCCGTCCCCTTCACGGTGGACCAGGCCACCTGCTTGCTGCGCCCCGTCAGTGACACTGTCTGGAGCCCGTGGCGCGCGGATGCCATGTGCTGACCGAGCTCGTGACTGTCCTCGCGCTTGAACAGGTTGAAAGTGTCTGGCTTGAAGATGTCGTTCCGGATGGGCTCCTGGTAGGCGTACTGGGTGAGCTCTTTCAGTCCCCAGTCGCGCTCCCCCTGGGAGGGCAGCGCGAGGATGGTGCCGCTCCTCCCCACCAGCATCCCATAACCATTCCACGGCAAGTCCAGGTGGAGCACTTGCTTGGTGATGCTGTCGATGCTGATGTCCAGACCGACCACCCCCTCCATGCGAGCCCCGCTCCCTGGGTAGAGCGGGGCAGCGGCCGATGTCATCCACCCGTGGCCAGCTGTATCGACGTACACGTCGGTCCAGACAACCTTCCGCTCCGGGTTGTGCGTCGCGTCTGCCTCGTAATAGTAGCTGTAGGTGGAAGGGTCGTAGTCCGCACCTACCAGCCCAAGCACTTCCCCATACTCTTTATAGGGGTAGAACCGGTCCATGTGGTCCGCGGTGATGACATAGACCTGGGAGACCAGCGGGTGAGTGTCCACGAGGCTCTTGAGCAGTGGATCAAGCTGAGCGAACTGCAACGCCTTGGTGCGCTCGGGCTCGCCGATGCGCGTGAGCCTGGAATAAACAAGACCGGCCCGGCCGGGTAGATCACGCGTCGTATAGAGCGTGCCATCCTGGGAAAAGGCATAGCGTGAGCGCTCCTCGGCATCAGGGATGAACGGCGTCACGAAGGCCTGCTCGGCATGGCGGCGGAGCAACTCCGCATTATAGGTCACAGAGGCAAGCTGTGAGCCGATGTGTTCGGCTTGATGCTGAGCGATGTATTGGAGTTGCTCGGTCGCGAGACGTTGCAGGGTGGTGATGTTCTGATCGCGAATGACGCTGTTGGTGATGAGGTAGGCGGCAATGAGTGCCAGTTCGATCAAGAAGACGGGGACGAGCGCACTCGTGAGATAGGAGCGCCAGATGAGTCTCAGCAGTGACACGGGCTTGGCGGCGCTTTTGTCCAGCGGCGAGCTCATGGTGGTCCCCGGCTCTCGAGGAGCCCCCTCCGGTGAGGTGCTCGCTGAGGTCGGAGCGGCTGCCCAATCGCCCCGTCGGGGTTGGTCATCGCCCGCCGGATGCGCGCACGACGGGCGACACGCTACACGGTGCGCCCATCTTGCACCAAGTCCTCAAGCGGAGCGCTCAGGGACGCTCATGGGCGCTCACTTCCTGCACTGCGCCTCGCCGTCGTTGTTTGTGAAGACGTTCCCGATGGCCGGCGCGGTGAAGTCCGCGATGATCCCCGAGGAGACGTCCACGGCGACGCCACACCCGGCCGAGTCGCTGAGCGTGCTGTTGCTCACGAAGAAGCCCAGGTCGGCGAACACGTTGATGTTGCCCCCGCCCAGGGTGTCGAAGAGCGGCAGGCCGGCGTGGGTGACGGTGGCGTACTCCAGCGTGGACCCGTAGGGGCCATGGAAGAACAGGCCCGACCAGAAGCCCTTGGTGGGCGAGGCGGAGGCGGGGACGAAGCGGATGGGAGCCTGCGCCGTGCCCTGGGCCTTGAGCTTGCCGTGTACGAGGTTCCCACTCTCATCCCGGGTGCCAACGGAGATGTAGCTCTTGGCGGGCATCTGGAGTTCTGTCCCGGGACTCAGGGTGAGCGTGGGCGAGGACGTGGAGGCCACCAGGAGCCCGATGGACAGGCCAATGTCGAGGGTCGTGGTGAGCTGATAGGGAACACCGAGGTTCGGCCACGTCTGGGTGGTCTCGACAGCGCCCTCGAGGACCTGCACCGCGTTGGGGGTGTTGCCGCTGAGGGTGCTGTCCTCGGGGAGCGTGCCCACCTCGTTGGCGGACGCCCGCACGGCTACGCCCGCGGTGTCGCGCACGGTCAGGCGGGACGAGTCGCTCTTGAACCCCGCGCCCATCAGGAGCACGCCGTGGTTCTGGCTCTTCTGGATGATGACGTCCTCGACGGTGACGGGACGCAGGTTGTCTGGCGCATCACTGCCTCCCGTCACACGCAGGCCCGCCGCCAGGGACTTGAAGAGGTCCTCCAGCTCCCCTGAGTTCGCGGGGATACCGCCCGCGTATTCAATGGTGACGTTGGAGAGGACGGTGCCCTGGGCGGACTGCCCCGTCACGCTGATGCCCTGCCAGTACCCGGGCTGGGGATTGGCGGAGGCGGCCGTGAGGAGGATGGGAGCCGAAGGGGAACCCTCCGCGCGCAGCACACCTGGTCCGTCCGTGTCGTCACCGATGATCAACTGGGCGCCATCCTCGAAGCGGACCTCGGTGCCCTCCTCGAGGGTCAGCACGGGATTGGCCGAGCCCATCACGAACACCGCGCCCTTCACCAGGTGCGGGTTGTCCGAGGCGCGCCAGGTCTGGTTGCTGGAGATGATGCCCTGGTGGACGGTGGCTTGCGGCGCGCCGATGGTGAGGGAGAACGTGCCCTCCTGGGTCGAATCGCCCTCGGTGGCGCTCGCCTTGATGCTCACCGCGCCCTGCTTGAAGGCCGAGGCCAGTCCCTCTGCGTCCACCTTCGCGATCGTCTCGTCGCTGGAGCTCCACTGGTAGCGGGAGACCGTGAAGGGCTTGCCGTCCTGATCCTGGGCGCTGGCAGTGCAGTTCGCGGTGCGACCCGCGGAGACGGGAGCAGGACCGCAGGTCACCGTGACCTTGGCGAGGCGGGGAGCTTCATCGTCACCACACCCGATGAGCGACACCGTTGCGACAAGCAAGACACCCTTCCACGCGTTGTGGAGTCTCATGAACGACGTTCCTTGGTTGGAGTGTGCGAATTCTGGGGATCAGGCCCCTATCGTTGGGGCCTGCCGCGCTCCAGAGCACCTCCCATGCCAACGGCTCGTCCCCCTCTACCGGCCCTCCCCCCGGCAAGAAGTTGCCCGGGAGGACCTGCCCGCGAGTAAGAACTTGCCGGCGAGACTCAACCTCCCAATGACAAAGAAGGACACGGCGACAGGACCCGCGGGGTAGGCAGGTCGAGGCCGTGTCCTTCGTTCAGTTCTTCGACTCGATGTCGAAAACCTAGATGGGCATGAAGACCTTGAAGCCGCTGCGGCCGCTCGCGCCCAGGGTGTTGCTCTCCACGAAGTCGCTGTAGGAGCTGCGGCCATCGCCCGAGGTGATCGCGGTGTGGCCGTAGATGCTGCCAAGGCGGGTGGAGGTCTTCTCCCAGGTGAGCACGAGGCCGGGGATCTTCAGCGCCTCGGCGAGCGTCAGATTCACCTGCTTGAACTTGTCGCGCGGCAGGTTGTTGTCGATCTGGTTGCCGTTGCCCCACACCTTGATGCCGTAAGTGCGCTGAATGGCGCGGCTCACGCCCGTGGCGCAGAGGCCCTGGCTGTTGTAGCCCCCCATGCTCAACGCCACCGAGCGGGCGTTGTTGGCGAGCGCGGAGTTGCCGTGCGCGCCACCGGAGCCGGGGGTGGTGGTGGGCGTGCCGCCCACCGTGATGCCGAGCTGGTTCCAGGTCTTCGGGCCGACGATGCCATCGGCGACCAGGCCCTTCGAGCTCTGGAAGGCCTTCACCGCCGCGGTGGTCTTCGGACCGAACTGGCCATCCGCCGCGCCGGCATTGAAGCCGAGCTGATTGAGCCGGTTCTGAAGCGCGGTCACCGGAGCGCCACCGTGGCCCTGCTTGAGCGTGGGGCCGCTACCGCCCGTCGAGGGAGCGGCCGCGCTATTCAGCTTGGCCCAGGTCTTCGGCCCGACGATGCCGTCGGAGACCAGGCCCTTCGCGCTCTGGAAGGCCTTCACCGCCGCGGCCGTCTTCGGGCCGAACTGGCCGTCGACCGCGCCCGGCGAAAAGCCCGCCTTGGCCAGCGCCTGCTGAAGGGTCCTCACCGAAGCGCCGGACGCGCCGAGCTTCAGGGTGGGATTCGAACGTGAAGCGGCTGCGGAGAGGGTGGTGCGTGGGGCGGAGGCAGAGACCCGCATTTCGAGAACCTCGTGAAGTATGGACCGTGGAAAGGTTATCGAGCGCAGAGGGCTACAAGTTGCGGAGCCTCAGACGAAAAAGGGCTGTGGCTCGGGGTAGGTTCGGCGCGCGGCGTACGCGGCCGCTGAGGCCGCGACGCCCGAGCCAGCCGTGGGATCAAGGACAGCCGCAGTACCAGTACTCGGTGTAGGTGCTCGTCTGGCACCCACTCTGGGCCACGCGGCCGTCACAGAAGTAATACGCCAGGCCGCACTCCACACCGTTGGAGTAGAAGTACTGGGCGTAGTGGACCGACTTGTTGGTGCAGGCCAGGGCGGACACCTCGTCCTGGGACTCGGCCGGGGCGGCTTCGAGCGTGGCCTCTTCCGGGACGTCCTCCATCGCGCCCCCGCAGCCCGCGACCAGCCCTGCGAACATCAGCGCTCCGATCATTCCTCGCATGCATCCTCCTAGTGTGAAGCCTGGTGAGAGGCACATCGAGAATAGCCCGGATTCCATCTGAACCACGCGATAACCGCTGACGCATCACGTCATGGCCTGCTTCTCCGGGAGGGGGATGCCGTGGGCTTCAACCGCGCCGAGCGGACTCACGCTTCACAGTCGTGCTCAGCGCCTGCCGGACAGCGCGGAGCCGGGCGGACTCCTTCATGCCCTCGCGCCATGCCAGGAAGAGGGTATTTCCCGCGGCGCGCTGGCGCGCATGCTGCCCGGGGGCCGGTTCGAGCAGCAGCACCCGTCGCTCCGCGAGTGCAGCCGTGACGAGGTAGTCGGGCAGTACCACCAGCGCCACGCTTGCCTCCGCCAGCGCCAGCAGCTCCTCCAGGCTGGCCATTCGGCAGACGATGCGCTCGGGGAGCGCCGCCTTCGGGCCGAAGGAGGCGCGCCACCAGGGCAGGTGCATGGCCATGTCCTGGTCGAAGACGGCCCAGCGCTGCGCCTGGAAGTCCGTCAGCGTGCGCGGCTGGCCCCACCGCTTCACATACGCTGGCGCGCCCACGGCCACGAAAGTCTCACGAGCCAGGGGCACCGTCTTGATTCCAGGCAGCTGTGCGGGCCGGCCGAGGATGACCAGGTCCAGTGCGCCCTCGTGTAGCCGCCGCTCCAGCACACTGGGCACGTTGAACTCCACATCCACCTGGAGCCCGTCATGCGCGGCGAGCAAGGGGGGCAGGCGTGAGCGCAACCCATGGGCCCAGAAGGGGCGCGGTGCGCCCACGCACACCCGCCCACGCACCTGGGTGAAGTCCTCACGCAGGCTCGCCAGCGCATCGTCGATGCGGGCCAGCTCGGGCTTGAGCGTCTCCAGCAGGGTGGTGCCAGAGGGCAACAGGCGCACGCGCCGTCCCAACCGCTCGAAGAGGGGCTGGCCCAGCTGGGCTTCGAGCGCCCGCACTTTCTGGGAGATGGCCGAGACGCTGACGTGCTCACGACTGGCCGCGGCGGCGAAGGTGCCGGCTTCGGCCGCTGCCACGAAGGTGCGTAGCAGCTCATAGCGGATGCTCACGGGCTCCTCGCCTCCAGGGACGCTGTGAAGTAGCGCTTCACAAGCATTGAAGCGATGGGCTATTTCGTACGCAAGCCAGCGCGGGCATTTAGAGCGTGCGGTCCGGGCGAGCCCGCCGACCGGTCACTCACAGGAGCCTTGTTCGCATGTCTACCCCCTCGTGCCTTGCACTGCTCACGCTGTTGGTGAGCACCCCTGTTCTCGCGGCCAATGACGCCACCGCCGGTGGTGCCGAAAGGAAACACGCCATGAAGATGCTCATCGTCCTCACCAGCCACGACCAGCTGGGCAACACCGGCCGCAAGACCGGCTTCTACCTGTCGGAGCTCACCCACTCGCTCGACGTCTTCCAGCGCGCCGGCATCGAGGTGGACCTCGCCAGCCCCAAGGGAGGCCTGCCCCCGATGGATGGAGTGGACCGCGGCGATGCGATCAACAAGACGTTCCTGGAGGACAAGGGCTGGATGGCACGGCTGGAGAAGACAACGCGGTTGGAGGACGTGGACCCCTCGCGCTACGACGCGGTCTACGTGCCAGGCGGCCACGGCACCATGTACGATCTGCCGGACAACGCTCGCCTACAGGCGATCCTCGCGGCGGTGTACACGCGCGGTGGAGTGGTGGCGGCGGTGTGCCACGGTCCGGCGGCGTTGGTGAACGTGAAGCTCGAGGACGGCAGCTACCTGGTGGCGGGCAAGAGCGTGTCCTCCTTCACGGATGAGGAAGAGACCGCGATGAAGCTCACCCAGGCCATGCCTTTCCTGCTCGAGTCGAAGTTGCGTGAGCGCGGGGGCCGCTTCGGCAAGGCGCCCAACTTCAAGCCCCACGTGGCGACCGCCGAGCGGCTGGTGACCGGGCAGAACCCTGCCTCCGCCGCGGGCGTGGCCAGCGAGGTGGTGCGCTTGATGCGAGCGGTTCCCATCACCGCCCCGCGCGCGGCTGCCACGGTCGAGGCGCGCTGAGCGGTGACGAGTGCCTCGGCACGCTGGCCTGGGTCGCCATCCAAATTGTCCATGCGCTCCCAGGCTGCTCTGGAACGTGCCATCCACGCTCATGGAGAAGAGCATCTCGGGCAAGCGCTGACGCGCGGTCAGGCCATCCCGCGCTGCTGGCGGGCCCACGTCTCGAAGCTCATGGGAGAGAGTCCGTAGGAGCGGGCGATCTCGGGCCGGGCCAACACCGGGGCGACGTTCATGTACGTCATGCCCTGCGCCACGCCGGGATGCAGTCCGGCGGCGACGGCCTCCTCGACCGTGCCCGCCTGCACGACGTACTCCTTGCCGTCGAGGCGCGAGAGGATCTCGGCGATCTGAGGAACCGTGAGCAGGTCGCCTGCGAGCTGCAGCGTCACACCTTTGAACCTGGCGGGATCGTTGATCGCCGCCGCGGCTGCCTTGCCGATGTCCTCCGGGGCGATGAGCCCGAGGGGTTGATCGGTCTTGATCACCGTCACCAGCCGGCGCCCGTCAGCGAAGCCGGCGGGATCGAGCATGGGGTGGTCCATGAAGGTGGCGGGCAGGATGATGGTCCAGCGGTCGAAGCCGGCGTTGCGCACGAGCTCGCAGGTAGCGAGCTTGTTCTCCCAATAGGTCTCGTGGGACTTCCAGCGACCCTCGGCCCAGCCCTCGACGTTGCGGTGGTCGCCGACACCTGACGTCGCGGTATGCACGAACGTGCCGACGCCTTCGGCCACCGCGGCCTCGACGAGGTTTTTCCCCTGCTCGCGCTCCTTGCTGTAGTCAATGCCGGTCGCGGAGACGATGGGCGACTGCATCGAGAACACCGCCCGTGCCCCGGCGCAGGCGGCGCGCAGCGACTGCGGCTCGTCTAGATCCCCGACGACCACTTCGGCGCCAGCCGCCGCGAGGGCCTTCGCGTTCGGCGCGTCCGGGTTGCGCACCATCACCCGCACCGAGGTGCTGCCTTCGGCCAGCAGCGCCCGGGCGGTGGCGCCGCCCTGTCGCCCTGTGGCGGCGGTTACGAGAACGAGATTGCGGCTGCTCATCCGGGCCTCCTGTAAGTGGGGTGCCCCACCGTTTAGACTTCGGTGGCAAGATACGGAGGCCCACCCCGTTTGTCGAGGAGAGGTCGTGGATCGTGTGAAGACGTTGCGAGCGGACGGCCAACGCAACCGGGAGCGGATCGTCGCCGCCGCCACGGAGCTGGTCGCCAGGGATGGCGCGCAGGCGTCGCTCGAGGAGATCGCGCGGCGAGCGGGGGTGGGCTCCGCGACCCTGCACCGGCACTTCCCGTCGCGGCGGGCGCTGTTGGAGGTGGTATTCCGCGCTGGCGTCGAGCAGCTCTGTGCGTGGGCAGCCGCGCAGCCGGGCGAGGACCCAGGCGCTGAGCTGGCTGCCTGGCTCGAGGAGCTGACGGTTTACACCGCGACCCACCGCGGGCTTGCCGCTGCGCTGCTGGCCGGCCCGGATGGCCTCTCGCCAGAAGAGATCTGCTGCACCGACATGTTGCTCGACGTGGTGAAGGTTCTGGTGGCACGGGCCTCGTCCGTGGGCGCGCTTCACGCCGGCGCCACTCCGGAGGACTTGATGCTCTTGGCGAACGCGATCGCCGTCGCCACCGAAAACGAGCCGACCACCGCGAGCCGGCTGCTGCGCCTCGCGCTCACCGGCATCCGGTCTGAAAACCGGAACGGTACCCCTTCTCGGCCGGGTCGGGCTCGGTCGCCGACGAAGAAGTAGGTGCTCGCGCTCTTCGCTGTCGACACCGAACCGATAATAGGGAAGGACGCCCCTGTACCCGCAAGGGGGGTGGCGGTAGCGCACCCGAGCGCCCAGCGCGGTATGTGTGCCCATCCCCTTGGGTGCTGAGGTACCGTTGGCGCCATGTCCAACGGCTTCATCTGGTCCAGCGGGGACGAACCGCACGTCGCGCGGCGGCGCGAGATGCTTCGCACGCATCCCGAAATCAAGGAACTCTACGGCCCGTGCTCGCGCACGAAGTACGTCTGCACGCTGCTCGTCGGGCTGCAGCTCTCGCTCGCCTTCCTGCTGCGTGACGCGCCCTGGTGGCTGATCGTTCTGGTCGCCTATACGGTGGGCGGAGTGATCAACCAGGCGCTCCTCCTGGCCATTCACGAGCTCTCTCACAATCTCGCGTTCCGCAAGCCCTGGCACAATCGCGTGTTCGGCGTCTTCATCAATCTGCCCGTGGGTGTGCCGGTCGCGGAAACGTTTCGCTACTACCACCTGCGCCATCACGCCCATCAGGGTGACGAGCGGCTCGACACGGATCTCCCCACGGAGTTCGAGGCACGCTTGCTGCGCCATCGCGCGATCAAACTGCTCTGGCTCTCTTGCCAAGGCTTTGCCTACGCGCTCCGCCCGCTGTTCGTGGATCCAAAGAAGCCGGGGGCCTCCGAGATCGCGAACCTCCTCGTGCAGGTCGCGTTCAACGTGGCCGTGTTCTATTTTTGGGGCGGCAAAGCGCTTGCCTATCTGCCGATCAGTTCATTGATCGTCATGGGGCTTCATCCGATTGCCGGACACTACATCTCGGAGCACTACGTCTTCCGCGAAGGGCAAGAGACGTACTCGTACTACGGGCCGCTCAACGTGCTCGCATTCAATGTCGGCTACCACAACGAGCACCACGACTTCCCCTACATTCCTGGCTCGCGCCTGCCGAAGCTACGAGCGATGGCGCCGGAATTCTACGACGGTCTCATGTCGCACAAATCGTGGACGGCGACGCTTTGGAACTTCGTCATGCGCCCCAGCCTGGGCGGTTACAGCCGCGTCAAGCGGCGCGTGGAGCGGCGGCGAGGCTAGCGCCCAGACTCCTGCCGCGCACCTGGTGGGAGCACGAACTGGCACGCGTGGAGCCTCCTCGCCATGGCGCCCGCGCGCCGGGAGCCATCACTTTCGCTCGACGGTGTGCCGGGTTCGCATAAAGGTTCTCCGTCACGTCCATGTCCCTATGTGCCGGGCCTCAAGCGCGATGATTGGCCACTGGAAGATCCCAAGGGCAAGCACTTCGTAGATGCGCGCCCTGCCCCATGGCGACGCGGGGTCCACCAATCAGGCGTCCCGGGAGTCGCATTCCGAGCAGCCCAGCAATCTTGAAGGGTCTTGCTCAGCTGCGTGGCATTGCGCTTTGGAGGGGGCGTTTCGCTTCGGGGAGGCGCATGCGAGACGCGACATCTCCCCTTGCTACTTCCGGTTGTATGCCACGACCCGGGGATTGCCACAAGCCCCCCTCTGTGAGGCACAGACGCCGGCCGCACGCGAAAACCCGCGGGCGCGGAGGACCCCATGCACAACGAATCCGGACGCAGTGTGGCCACGAACAACCATGCAGTGCTGATCGCCGGCGGAGGCCCGACGGGCCTGATGCTGGCAGCAGAGTTGGCGTTGGCGGGGATCGACGTCGCCGTCGTCGAGCGTCGCGTGGACCAGGAGCTCCCCGGGTCACGCGCTGGCGGCCTGCACGCCCGCACGATCGAGGTGTTCGATCAGCGGGGCGTCGCCGAGCGCTTCCTCTCGCAGGGGCAGATCATGCAGGTCGCGGGCTTCTCGTTCATCCCGCTCGACATCAGCGACTTCCCGACGCGCCACAACTACGGGCTCGCGCTCAGGCAGGCTCGCATCGAGCGCATCATGGCCGAGTGGGTCGCCGAGCTGCCGGTGACATTCTATCGAGGGCGTGAGGTGACGGGGTTCGCGCAGGACGACACCGGCGTCGACGTCGAGCTGTCGGACGGTGCCTCGCTCCGGGCGAAGTACCTCGTCGGGTGCGACGGAGGTCGGAGCCTGATTCGCAAGAAGGCCGGGATCGACTTCCCCGGCTGGGACGCGTCGACCAGCTTCCTCATCGCCGAGGTCGAGATGACCGAGGAGCCCGCGTGGGGCATCCGCCGTGGAGAGAAGGGCGTCAACGCCATCGGCAAGATCGACGACGGGAAGCGCGCCGGCGTCGTGCTGGTCGAGCCGCAGGTCGGCGACAGAATCGAGCCGACCCTGGAGGACCTGCGCGCGGCGCTGATTGCGGTCTACGGGACCGACTTCGGTGTTCGCAATCCGACCTGGCTCTCCCGATTCTCCGACATGGCTCGGCAGGCGGCGGCTTACCGGGAGCGACGGGTGCTCCTCGCCGGCGACGCGGCGCACGTGCATGCCCCCACGGGCGGACAGGGACTCAACATCGGCGTGCATGACGCCGTGAATCTCGGCTGGAAGCTCGCGCAGGTGGTGAAGGGCCTCTCGCCGGAGACCCTCCTCGACACCTACCACGCCGAGCGGCACCCCATCGGTGCCCGCGTGCTCCGACTGACGATGGCCCAGATCGCCCTCGGCCGCGGCGACGATCGCACCGAGGCCCTGCGCGAGAACATGGCCGAGCTGCTGAAGATGGAGCAGCCTCGCAAGCAGTACGCCGCGATGATGTCGGGCCTCGACGTCCACTACGACCTCGGTGCGGGGCACCCGCTGCTCGGGCGGCGCATGCCCGACCTCGAGCTGAGCACGGAGAGCGGTCCGAAGCGCGTGTTCTCGCTGCTGCACGAGGCCCGACCGGTCTTCCTCAACCTCGGCGCGCCGGGCGCCTTCGACATCACTCCGTGGGCGGAGCAGGTTCGGCGGGTCGATGCCCGATACACGGGCGCGTGGGAGCTCCCGGTGCTCGGTGCGGTCACTGCGCCCTCGGCCGTTCTGATTCGGCCCGATGGCCATGTCGCGTGGGTGGGAGACGGCACGGATTCGGGGCTGCGTGACGCGCTCACCAAGTGGTGCCGAGCATAAAAACGCCGTCCGGTACCATCGCGTGGAGATTCAGCCCTTCAGCCGGATCCAGACCGGCGCGTGGTCGCTGGGCTTCTCGCGGCCACGGTACTCGGCATCCACTTCCGCCGCGACCAGGCGTGGCACCAACGAGGGCGTGAGCAGCAGGAAGTCCATGCGGAAGCCTGCATTGCGGCGGAACGCTTCGTGGTTCACCCAGAAGGAGTACACGCGCTCCTTCGGGTGCAGCTGTCGCGTGGCATCGACCCAGCCTTGCGAAAGCAGGCGCGCGTACTTCTCGCGCGTCTCGGGCTGCAGCACCGCGTCGAATCGCCACGTCCCCGCGTTGTAGATGTCGTTGTTGGTCGGCACCACGTTGAAGTCGCCCGCCAGGACCACCGGGAGGCCCGAGTTCATCAGCGTTTGAGCGTGTGCGATCAGACGCTCCATCCAGCGCTGCTTGTAATCGAAGTTGGGGCTTGGCACCGGGTTGCCATTCGGCAGGTACACCGACGCGATGCGCAGGCCGTGAAGGTCGGCCTCGAGGTAACGCGCCGCCACGTCTCCGGGGTCACCGGGCAAGCCACGCCGCACTTCGACGGGCGTTTCGCTGCGCGCGAGGATCGCCACGCCATGGTGCGAACGCTGCCCGTGCCAGATGGCGCGGTAGCCGGCATCCTCGATCGCCTTGGCAGGGAAGGTCGCATCCCCCGTCTTGATCTCCTGCAAGCAGGCAACGTCGGGCCGCGTCTCCGCCAGCCACTCCAACAGGCGCGGCAGCCGACCCTTGACTCCATTGACGTTGAAGGTGGCGATCTTCAGTCCCTTGAGACCACGGCGCGCGCGAGCTCCTTCATCGCGCCGCCGCGGGCCTCGAGCACCGGGCTGCCCAGCACGCCGAGTCCGCCCAGCCTGTGCCACGGGTCCATCGGAACCGGGGCGCCGCGGTCGATGCCCACCTCGCGGCGCGTCGAGCTCCTTACCCAGCTGGAAGTTCAGGCCTGGCAGGTCCATGGAGTCTCCTTGGCTGCCGTAAGGATGCCCACGCAGTTTCGGCAGTGCCACCGCGCTCCCGCGTACACAAGAAATTCGCGGAGGAGCGACTACACTCCCCGAGAACTGGTCCAGGGGGCCTCTTGAGCAACGACATCTTGGCTGCACCCGAGCCAGCGCCCACCGAGACGCCGTGGGCGCTCGCACAACGCTTGGTGGAGCAGGGCCTCCCGGCCCCCACCGTGCGCGAGCGACTGCTGCAGGCGGGCCTGCCGGACGAGGATGTGACGACGCTGCTGCGCGCGCTGCGCCTGAAGTCCGTGGCGGGCCCTGGGGAGCGGCGCGGACCGGCCCAGGAGCCCAGTGAGCTGGGCGTCCTCGTGGGGGTGGTGAAGGCGGGGCTGGCCGCCAACACCTTCCTCGCCACGGGAGAGACCGGCGCGGGGAAGCAGGCGCTGCGCGACCTCATGCAGGTGACCCACGGCTTCATGGGCGCAGAGCTGGTCGATGCACCCGTGGTGCTCGAACCGATGAAGGGAGCGCCCTCGGCGCAGACTGCCCCGGAGGCGGCTGCCTTCGAGGTGGCGGACGGCACGCCGCGCTGTCGGGTACACCCACAGTTGCCCTCGATAGGCACCTGCCCACGCTGTGGCGCCCTGGCGTGTTACACCTGCGCGCCGAAGAAGGGCTTCAGCACCACCGGGTTCTGCGCCGCCTGCGAGCGGCACCCCGCGGTGCATGAGGACCGGGTGCGAAAGGCCGCTCGGCTCCTGGGGATGGCGGTGGGCCTGGAGGCCGCGCTGCTCCTGGCGCTCATGCTCTTCGCTCCGCTGCTCGATACGTTCCAGCGCTCCTGGGAGCTGCCCATGGCCTTCGAGGTGGCGCTGAGCCTGCCCTTCGTCGCGCTGGGCCTGGCACAGGGGCTCGTGCGTCACCCGTGGCCCGGAGCCGCGGGCGTCATCCTCTCGGGCGGGTTGATGCTCGCCACCCTCTTCACCGCCCAAGGAGAGGTGCCTGCTGAACTCCTTCTGCTCCTGATCGCCCCCATGGCCGTCATGCTCTTCGCGCTCGAGCGGCTGACCACGCGACGCAAGGACTGGCGCGAGGTGTCGGGCATGAAGGCGACCTGAGGCGGCGCGCGCCCCATGCGCCCGGCAGGTGGCTTGTACACGGCCATGGGGTGCCCCCAAGCCGCTCGGCCAGGGCCTGCATCGAGAGCTGTCGAAGCCCCTCGCCGCGGGCGAGCTCGACGCCGGCCGCCACCACGAGCGAGCGGGAGCGTCGTGGACGAGGCGCGCGAACTCGGCGTGGCTTGCGCTCCTGGGAAGGCATGCGCTCGAGCCTGGTCGCGCAGGAGGGCTGAAAGGGGCCCGCGCCTCCGCCCGGACGCATGGGAGGAGGCGTCAGGAGGGTTCAGACCCGTTGTCCGTCTGGCGTGATCCACCGGCTCGGCCGTTCTTCCCCCTCTTCTCGTCTCAGACGAGGCACGACGAGCAATTACGAATAATCTTCCTCCTTTGACACCAGCCGTGTCCCGAATGGGAACGCGAGCGGTCTACCCTTTGTCCACCTCTGGAGAGTGTCAGTGCCCTGGAAGGCAGGTGAGATGCTCGCCAGGCTGGGCATGCCCTTTGAACCCTCCCCGCTGTCAGGCGGAGCACAGAGCTTTGTCTTGGCGCCTGCTCTTCGGGGAGAGGAATCCATGCGTTCAATTCTGGTCGCTATCCTGGGAGCGCTGCTGCTCGCCTCCTGTGAGTCCACGGGAAACCACGCTCGCGAACCCGAGGAGCTCCCCGAGGTGGAGCCCGGACCGCAAGCGCCTGAGTCGCCCGCGCAGCCCGCTCCCCTCGAGCCGCCTTCCCCTCCCGAGTCGCCCACACCACCCGAGCCGCCGGCGCCGGAGCTCCCTTCGACTCCTCCTCCGCCGACTTGGCCCGCGTTGCAGTCGCAGGTGGAGCACTTCGAGATTTTCTTCGATCAAGCCACCTGGAAGCTCATCACCCAGCCCAGCACCGCGAAGGCCTACGCTCCCGGCCGCTTCAAGGCGCGCGGGGTGGAGTACGAAGTCGGGGTGCGTCTGCGCGGGGATCAGGCCCGTGAACACCCCAAGCTGAGCTGGAAGGTGGAGCTGCCCGACGGGATCAAGCTCGATGGCGCCAGGCGGTTCAACTTCATGGCCGAGTGGCTGGATGCGGGCCTGCTCGGCGATGTCTTCTCCTATGAGCTGATGACGGGCGCGGGAGCCCTCGCTCCCCGGGCGCGCTACGCCACCCTCTCGGTGAATGGCAAGTTCGAGGGGATCTTCACCATGGTGGAGCAGGTGGACAAACCATTCCTGAAGGTCCACGGCCTGTCCTCCGACGGGAGCATCTACCGGTGTGGCGCTCGCGACTGCGAGATGAAGATCACCCCGAAGGCGCACTACCAATATCCCTGGGACAAGAAGACCAACGAGGACCAGCCCTGGGATGACCTGAATACCTTCCTCAATAAGGTGTCGCGCACCCCCGAGCACGAGTTCGAGGATTTCCTCCGAGAGAGCCTCGAGCTGGATGAGTACCTGCGCTACATGGCCGCCGGAGTGCTCATCAGCATCAGCGGCATTGACGACTCAGGCAGCTATCTGGTGCGCGATCCGGAGCGGGGGAAGTGGCACTACGTGCCCTGGGATCTCAACAACAGCATGCTGATGTACTACCGCATGGAGCAGGTCGGCGCCGTTCCGATCACGACGATGCCCATTCCTGCCTTCACCGCCTACGACACGCGGATGGAGCGGATCTACCAACACAAGGAGAGCAAGTTCGGTGGGGCGCACCTGCCCTTCAGCGCGCTGAGCCAGCGCATCTGGGATCGTCCCGCCCTCCGCCATCGGGTGCTCGACTACGTAGAGGAGTTGCTGAACACCGTCTTCACCGAGGAGGCGGTGGCCCAGCGCGTCGACGGCCAGCACGCAATCATCCGGGAGCTGTTGCCGAAGGACCCCTATGTCCTGCTCCCGCAGGCCCATTACGCCCCCGAGTACCTCAAGCGGTACGTCGCGGGCCGGCGGGCCTTCCTCCTGGCGCAGATCCCGCTGGAGCGGCGCCGCGGCGAGGGAGGCGTGGTCATCAACAGCTTTGGCATCCTGCCGGGCACGGCCGTCAACGCCGAGGGGTCCGCAGAGGGCTATATCGACCTCTACAACCGCGAGGACACGCCCGTGAACGTGGGAGGGATGACCGTCACTGATCAGCTGAGCCGCCAGTTCAAGCACCGGCTGCCCCAGGGGTTGGTCGTGCCAGCCCACGGGACGCTGCGGCTCATCGCGGACGGAAGACCCAGCGCTGGTCCAACCCATCTGCCTTTCAAGCTCCAGACCCGAGGCGGCGAACTGGGGCTCTTCGACGGCAACCGGATGACCGGGGTGGTGGACCTCACCTTCCATGCGCCGCTGACTCCAGGCCAGGCCTATGGGCGCCTGCCGGACGGGGCGGAGAGCTGGGGCTGGCGTCCGGCGCAGTGAAGGGGATGCCCTCTGGTGCCCCATCGAACCCACGGCAAGGCGGAAGCAAAACCCCATGTTGATGGACAGGCCGCGCCGCCCCAAGATCATTCGCTACTCCATGCCGGTTTATCCCGGCGCACTAAATGTTCGCCGGGCCCCGTCGTGACCGGCGAGACCACTCGCTCAGTGAGGCGCTGGAAGGGGCCCGCGCCTCTGTCCGGACGCATGGGAGGCGGCCTCAGGAGGGTCTCAGACCCCTTGTCCATCTGACTGGATGAAAGCGGCTCGTTCGTCCTAGGGTCAGGGCAAGGAGAGTGACCCATGCGGAAAATCATCGTCGGCGCCATGGTTTCGATGGATGGCGTGATGCAGGCGCCGGGCGGACCGACCGAGGATCCGACCCAGGGGTTCAAGTTCGGCGGCTGGGTGATGCCTTATTTCGAGCAAGAATTCGGCGAGGAAGTCGACCGCCTCTTCAGCGAGAAATTCGATCTCCTGCTCGGTCGCAAGACCTACGAGATTTTCGCTGCGTATTGGCCGTACTACGACGAAGACGCTCGCGATGGCGGCATCGCGAAGCACTTCAACGAGGTCAAGAAGTACGCGGTTTCGCGCTCGGGCGCGGTGGATACGAGTTGGCAGGGCTCCGTGCTCCTGCGCGACGTCGCCGACGTGAAGCGTCTGAAGCAGGAAGACGGGCCCAACCTCGTCACGCAGGGCAGCACAGAACTCGTCCATGCGCTCCTAGCCAACGACCTCGTCGACGAGATGACCCTCTTCACCGTCCCGGTCGTTCTCGGCGGCGGCAAGAAGCTGTTCGCCGACGGCTCCGCGCCACACAGCTACAAGCTGACCCGATCGCGCATCTCGAGCAACGGCCTCGTGATCGCCCACTACGAGCGCGGCGGCGAGATCAAGATCGGCGACACCGCGCTCGATAAGCCGAGCAAGGCCGAGGAAGCACGCCGGGAGCGAATGAAGCGCGAGGGCTAAAGGTTGCCGACGCCGTCGATCCGGTGAGCACCCGAAGCGCGTCACAGCCGTGATGGTGCGCACGAGAGCGGCGTCGTGTGCCTAGGGAGTGGCCCCTCGGCCGGGGCTAGCCTCGGCTTCTGTCAGGGCAGGCCCAGTTCCGGCCAGATTGCCCCATCGGCGAGGGTATTTCCGGAATCGGACGCGCTCGGGTCGGACCACCGATGAGTTTTTCGGGCTCGCGGCGTCCAAGGGCCAAACGCGACCTCACCCCCTGGAGATGAATCATGACCGAGCCGACCACCCACACCCTGAAGGTTCCCGGTGCCGTGCTGACCTACGATGTGCGCAGGAACACCTCGAGCAAGGAGCCCGTCCTCCTCATGATCGGGTCTCCGATGGGCGCCGCGGGGTTTCGCACCCTGGCAGGGCACTTCACCGAGCGCACGGTTGTCACCTATGACCCCCGCGGAGTGGAGCGGAGCACGAAATCCGATGACAAAGCCGAGTCGACTCCCGACCAGCATGCGGATGACCTGCACCGGCTGATCGACGCGCTCGGCGCTGGGCCCGTCGACATCTTCGCCAGCAGCGGGGGCGCCGTGAATGCGCTCGCGCTGGTGGCCCTCCATCCCCAGCAGGTCCGGATGCTCATCGCGCACGAGCCGCCGTCCGCGCAGGTTCTGCCCGATCGCGAGGCGGCACTCGCGACCTGCCGCGCCATCCACGACACCTACCACCGCCGTGGATGGGGCGCGGGAATGGCGCACTTCATCGCCGTCGTCAGTCACAAGGGCCCGTTCGCGCGAGATTTTGCTCAGCAGCCGCCGCCGGAGCCCGCGATGTTCGGGCTGCCCCCCGAGGACAACGGCTCCCGAAATGATCCGATGTTCGCGCACAACCTGCTCTCCTGCACGCACTACCAGCACGACTTCGGCGCCCTGAAGAAGGCGTCGACCCACATCGTCATCGGCGCTGGCGTGGAGTCCGAGGGCGAGCTGGCGAGCCGCGCGGCACATGCCGTGGCCGAGCGGCTGGGCTCGAGTCCCGTCATGTTCCCGAGCAACCACGGCGGCTTCCTGGGCGGCGAGTACGGCCAGAGCGGCGCCCCGGATGCCTTCGCCGCCAAGCTGCGGGAGGTTCTCGTCCAGGTTGCGTACACCTGAGCCAGAACAAGAGCGCCGAGGGCCGGGCAGGGAAATTGCCCACGGGTGGGCGGGCCTCAAGAATCCGCGGCATGCCCACTGTGAAGGTGCCCGTCGGCGAACACCTCTATGTCTGGACGAACCGCGCCCAGAACGAGCCTCCGGACTCGTGCCTCATCTCCTCGCACGGTCTGAAGTACATGGTGAACATCGCCCGCAGTGCCTCCTTCGAGGTACCGCGGGGCACGCGGATCATCTTCTATGCCGACGAGAACCGCTTCCTCAAAGACCCCGGCATCCAGAGCATGCTCGAGCGCCGCTACGCGGAAGCCGAGACATTCGAAGCGGGCGAGGACTGCCCCAACTACGAGCTGACGAAGTTCCAGGGCTACCACACGGGCATGGTGGGCACGATGCTGCCCATCTTGAAGAAGCTCCATCTGAAGCTGGGTGGCATCTCCGCGCAGGAGCAGACGGGCTGGGAGACCTATGCCGCCATCATCGCGTCGATGGACACCCTACGAAACGACTCCCGCGTGGAGCGCACCACCCAGCGCCAGACCCTGAATCAGGTGACAGGCAGGATCCGTCAGCTCGACAGTCAGGCCACACATTATACCAACCTGGAGACCACGCTCTCCCAGGCCCCGTATGAGGATCTGCTCGAGCAGGCCGCGCTCCGCTGGACCCGGATCGCGAAGCAGACCGCCATCGATGATGGGCGGATGCTGAAGGTCAGCCGCGATGCCCTGAAGAAGGAACTGCAGCGGCTCAACGAGATTCTCTACAACCCGCCCATGGACATGGTCACGGTCCGCTACCGGCCCTTCAAGTTTGCCATCAGCCTGAAGCAGGCGGTGACGGCGCTCCGAGGTGCGGGGTACAACTATCGGGAGATCCACTGCTCCTTCTGCCGTGGCAGCTTCGCCGACGGCGTCGCCGAGGCGTTCGGCCAGGACCGCTCGATGAACGCTCGGCTCAAGTAGCTCACCTACCGGCACTTCTCCTTTGAACCTGGTTACCGAGGCTCCGAGGTCGCGGGCGGCTTCGGCACGAGGACCGGGTAGTAACAGACGCCTCTCCACTCGTAAGCCACGTCGCTGCACGGTGGCTTCGAGTCTTCCGGCCTTACCCAGCACCCGCCGTTGATCTCCACCTCGCGCTTGCACGGGGGACGCGCCTGTCCTGGCAGCGGCTTCTTCGGCATCTCGAGGCTGAGCGCCTTCGGTGTGGGCTCTGGCCTCTCCACGGGCGCACGGAGCGTGAGCGAATCCTTCGCAAGACCCGCGGTGCCAGCATCCTCCCCTTCCCTCCCAGGATTCTCCGCCCATCGCCAGCTCGTGGCCCACCACCCACAGAAGGCCAGCACGGCAATGACAGCTACTGCGGCGACAAGTCCCCTCCGCCACATGCGCACGGGACGAGGGGACCCCGTTGTTTCCCGAGCGGAGCGCTGGAGCATGGGCAGATCCGCCCGACGTCCTGCCGTCTCCGCCGCCTTCTCGAGCGCCGTGGCGACCCGTGCCGCGCTGCCTCGTGCCGAGGGCTCCTCCGCGAGCATCTGGCGGATGAGCCCCGCCAACTCCGGGTACATGAAGCTCCCTACCTCGGGCTCCACCCCAGGCGCTGGATAGCTCCCCGTCACCAAGCGGTAGGCCGTCACGCCCAGCGCGTACACGTCATCCGTGGGGCTCGGCTCATAGTGAGCCCCTTGTTTGCGCCAGTGAAGCCACTGGAAGCGCAGTGCCTCGGGGCTTCGGTACGGAGCCGTTCCCGGAGGCAGCACCTCCCGCGTCAGCGGACGCGCCCCGAGGATGTCGCCCGCCCCGAAGTCCAGGAGCATGGCCCGCCCATCCTCGGGCCGCACCCGCACGTTGGCTCCCTTTACGTCCCGGTGCAGTCCGCCCACTCCGTGCGTGGCTTCCAACGCCCGCGCCACTTGAGCCAGCACCCGCAGCACCTGCCGCGAGGTGCGGT
Organism: Hyalangium ruber; assembly: GCF_034259325.1. NCBI lineage: Bacteria > Pseudomonadati > Myxococcota > Myxococcia > Myxococcales > Archangiaceae > Hyalangium > Hyalangium rubrum. The sequence continues at coordinate 87,241 of NZ_JAXIVS010000018.1, forward strand.
CGCGCCCTTCCGCCCATTCGTACAGCGGCACGCCATGCACCCACTCCATGACGAGGAACGGGAAAGGACCGGCCGGATGGGCCCACAGCCCTCGGTCCCTCAGGCGTGGCACATGAGGATGCTCGTGGATGCGCGAGAGCAGCTCCACCTCTCGCTCGAAGCGGGGGTCCATCGGGTGGAGGGCCAACTTCAGCGCACAAGGCTCGGCACCTCCTTCGCCCACACGCTCGACACGGTAGACGGCCCCATATGCGCCCTTCCCGTGCCACTCCAGCACGCGCCAATCTCCTACCTCCGTCCCGCTGGGGAGGCAGGCAGGTTCCAGCTCGCCCATGGTGCCGTGTGGTGCCATCCGGGTCCTTATGCTCTCCTTACCCTACCTTGAAGGTAGGCAGGTGAGTACCCACTTCAATTCCGAATTCAGGGCAGCGGCGAGGTGACGTAGTCCCTGCCCGAGTCATGGCAGCCGTGACAGGTGCCGTGGCCACGACCGTAGTAGTTGTTGGAGTAGTCCGGCCCAAACCCCTCGTAGAAGATCCACGTGTCCTTGCCCGCTCCCTCGGAGATCTTCACGTCCAGGGCGTGCCCCCGCAGCGTCTTCCCGTCGTTTTCGTACAGCTCCTTCACCAGGATGCTGCCCATCGGATGGGTGGCATTGCCCGCGCGTAACGAGCCCGTGACGGTGTCGTTGAAGAAGACTCGCACCTTGCTGCCGTGCGGGGCCCGCGTCTCGTGGATGGAAGGCTCGGCGAGCCATTGCTTGTACCGCCCTTCGCGCACGAAGGCGGTGATGCCTGCCTCGGAGGTGTCGAGTTCCTGGACGACGCCCAGGCCCTCGTCCACCGTCGACGAAGGCCCACAGGCGCTGGCGAGCATGAACAGGACGGACAGAGCAGCGGCACGAAGGGGCATCGGACATTCCTCTCGGGAGTTGTCCTCATTACGGCGGCAGCCCTCAGCCGGTTACCAATGAGGCGAGCCCGCAGCGCTCTGGGGCGTTACTTTCGGGCCCCATGCGATACCTCCTTCCGATAGCAGCCCTTCTCCTGCTCGCCACGGGCTGTGCGACCACTCCCGCCGCTGCCGCGCGCGGGTTCGACCCCGAGCTGACCGGCTACACCTATCCCTTCCCCGTCCATGAGTTCGCCTTCGACTCGCAGCGGCAGCAGTTGCGCATGGCCTACATGGACGAGCGCCCGGCCGAGTGGAAGGGCCGTACCGTGCTCCTGCTCCACGGCAAGAACTTCTCTGGCTCCTCCTGGGAGCCGACGATGAAGGCGCTCGTCGCGCGGGGCTACCGCGTCGTCGTGCCCGACCAGATCGGCTTTGGCAAGTCGACCAAGCCCGCCACCTATCAGTTCTCGTTCGCCCAGCTCGCCACCAACACCCGCGCGCTGCTCGACTCCCTTGGCATCGAGCGCGTGAGCGTGGTGGGCCACTCCATGGGCGGAATGCTCGCGGTGCGCTTCGCGCTCCAACACCCCGAGCGGCTCGACCAGCTCCTGCTCGTCAACCCCATCGGGCTGGAGGACTACGAGGACCTCGTGGCCTACCGCCCCATCGATGAATGGTACCGCCAGGAGCTCGCCGCCACCCCGGAGAGTCTGCGCGAATACCAGCGCCAGAGCTACTACGCTGGCGAGTGGAAGCCCGAGTACGAGCGCCTGCTGGAGCCACAGGCCGGGTGGACCCAGCACCCGGACTACGCCCGGGTCGCGTGGTGCTCGGCGCTCACCTACGACATGATCTTCACCCAGCCGGTGGTGCATGACCTTCCGCGCTTGAGGGTCCCCACCCTCCTCATCATCGGCCAGCGCGACCGCACCGCGCTCGGACGGCCCTGGGCCAAGCCCGAGGTGGCTCCGACGATGGGCGACTACCCGAAGCTGGGCCGCCGCACGGCCGAGGCCATCCCCAACGCGAAGCTCGTCGAGTTCCCCGGCGTCGGACACCTGCCGCAGATCGAGGCCTTCGACCGCTACATCGAGGCGCTCGGTCAGTTCCTCGACACGGGGACCTGAGGCGAGAGCGGCACATGGACGTCCTGGGAGCTGAGCGCCGGTGTGTGGAAAGCGCTCCTCCACCACACCACGGAGCTTCCCTAAACCCCTTGAGGTGGGCTTCTTTGCCCAACCCTTGGCACCCCGGCTAGCGTGCGGACCCGTCAGGTCCCCGCGCATGCGCTCCGCCCCCCGCAGCACCCGCAGCGAGCCTTCCTTCCGCCGCGCCTCCCACCGGCGCGGCGGAGGGCTCGTCGTGGCGGGAGTGCTCGCGCTGCTGCTCGCCAGCGCCCCGAGCGCCTGGGCCCTGGACCCCAGCAAGTCGCTGCTCCAGTTCCCCCGCCGCGTCTGGCAGACGCCGGACGGGCTGCCGCAGAACGCCATCCAGGCCCTGGCGCAGACGCCGGACGGCTACCTCTGGGGCGGCACCTGGGAGGGCCTGGTGCGCTTCGACGGGGTGCGCTTCACCACCTTCGACCGCATCAACACGCCCGAGCTCCAGGGTCGCTCCATCCAATGTCTGGCCACCGCCCCGGATGGGACGCTGTGGATCGGCACCGAGGTGGGCCTCACCGGCATGCGCGAGGGGCGCTTCTTCCCCGTCGTCGCTCCACCCGACATTCCCCTGCGCAACATCCACACGCTGCGGGCCACCCGGGATGGCAGCCTGTGGATCGCCACCACCGGCCAGGGGCTCCTGCGCTTCTTCCAGGGCCGCTTCCAGGTGTGGAACAGCGACAACGGGCTGTCCAGCGACCGCGTCCAGGCCTTCGTCGAGGATGCTCGGGGCACCCTCTGGGTGGGCACCACCGCGGGCCTGCACCGCTGGGATGGCACCGCGCTGCACCCGGCGCCCCTCTTCGATGGGCCCCAGCCCCCCGTGCATTCGCTCGTGGTGGACAAGGACGACACGCTCTGGGCTGGCACCGAGCAGGGCATCGTGTACCGGCTCGAGGCGGGACGCATGCGGCCGGTGCCCGAGGCGAGCCTGCCCGGCGCTCCCATCGAGGCCATGCTCGCGGACCGGCCCGGCACCCTCTGGGTGGGCAGCACGGGCCGCGGGCTCTTGCGCCTGGCCTATGGTCAGCGCTCCACGCTGGATGCCTCGCAGGGGTTGTTGAGCAACACCGTCGCCTCCCTGTTGGAGGACTCCGAGGGCAACATCTGGATCGGCGCCGCGGAGGGGGGGCTGCACCGCCTCAAGGATGCGCTCTTCACCTCCCTGGGTCCGCCCGAGGGGCTGCCTCAGCGGGTGGTGTCCTCCATCCACGAGGCCCCGGACGGCAGCCTCTGGTTCGCCAGCCTCGGCAACGGTGTCACCCGCTGGTTCGGCGGGAAGATGACCACCTATACGACGCGCGAGGGGCTCATCCACGATCGGGTCCGCTCCATGGCTCCGGCGCGCGAAGGGGGCGTGTGGTTCAGCGCGCAGACGGGCGTCAGCCTCTGGCGCGCGGGTGCCTTCACCCTCTCGATCGGCACGGAGCAGGGCATGCCTCCGGGGCCGATCCGCGCGGTCTACGAGGACGCCGAGGGCATCCTGTGGGCCGGCACTCCGGAGGGGCTCGCCCGGTGGAATGGGGAGCGCCTCGAAGTCCTCACGCGGAAGGACGGGCTGCCCGGCGACAACATCACCCTGCTGCACCCGCGCCCCGCCGGGGGCTTCTGGGTGGGCACCGCGGGCGGCGGGCTGGCCTACTTCGTCCACGGGCGCCCCACCACCGTGGCGTTCGAGGGCCAGCCGATGTTCAGCGAGCTCCAGGCGCTGCACGAGGAGTCCAACGGCACGCTCTGGCTCGGCACCGACGAGGGGCTCTATCGCTGGAAGGCCGGGCACTTCTCGCGCTTCTCCCGCGCCGAGGGCCTGTTCGATGACCGCATCTTCCAGATCCTCCCGGATGGGCGCGGCTACCTGTGGATGAGCTGCAACAAGGGCATCTTCCGCGTGGCCCACGGAGAGCTCGAGGCGGTGGCCGAGGGCACGCTCGCGCGCGTCACCTCGCACACCTACGGGCAGGATGACGGGATGCGGGCCGAGGAGTGCAACGGGGTGGGTGCCCCGGCGGGCATCCGCGCCCGGGATGGGCGGCTGTGGTTCCCCACCATCCGGGGCGCCGTCGTCCATGACCCTCGCCAGCCCGAGGCCGCCGTGCCCTCGCCTCCGCCGGTGCTCATCGAGGAGCTCCGGGTGGACGGGCAGCCGGTGGCCTCCACCGAGTGGGGACGGATTCCACCGGGCGAGGGCCACGTGGAGATTCACTACACCTCGCCCAGCCTGCGCGCTCCGCAGCGGCTGGACTTCCGCTACCAGTTGGAGGGCATCGACAAGGAGTGGCTGCAGGCTGGCACGCGGCGCGTGGCGTACTACACGCGCCTGCCACCGGGGGACTATCGGTTCCGGGTGCTGGTGGCCTCCACGGACGGCAGCACGTCAGCGCCCGAGACGATGGTGGCCTTCCGCCTGGAGCCGCGCCTCTACCAGACGCTGGGCTTCCGCGTGGTGGCCGCGCTGGCGCTCGTGCTGGGGTTGGTGGGCGCGGTGTGGCTGCGCGTCCAGCGGCTGCGGGTGCGTGAGCGCAGGTTGCAGAAGCGCGTCGCTCAGCGCACCGCGGAGCTGGCCACCGTGAACGCGGACCTGCAGGCCCGGCTCCAGGAGCTCCAGGCCACGCGCGAGCGGCTCGTCCACGCCGAGAAGATGGCGGCGGTGGGCACGCTGGCGGCGGGCGTGGGGCATGAAATCAACAACCCGCTGGCCTTCATCATCTCCAACCTCCACTACGCGACGACGGAGGTGCGGAAGGAGGGGGAGCGCGGCGGTGTACGAACGCCCTGGCAGGACGTGGCGAAGGCGCTGGAGGAGGCGCTGGAGGGCGCCGACCGGGTGCGCCGCATCGTCCAGGACCTCAAGACGTTCTCCCGGGTTCAGCCCGAACAGCCCCAGCGGGTGGAGCTGCACACGGTGCTGGACCTGGCGCTGGCCATCTCGGAGGCGGAGACGCGCCACCGGGCCCGGGTGGTGCGCGACTACGGCGCGCCACCGGCCGTGTTCGGAGACGAGACACGGCTGGGGCAGGTGTTCCTCAACCTGCTGGTCAACGCAGCGCAGGCCATTCCCGAGGGCCACGCCGACACGAATGAGATTCGCGTCACCACGCGCGCGGATGCGCGGGGCCAGGCGGTGGTGGTGGTGAGCGACACTGGCTCGGGCATCTCCCCCGAGGTGCTGCCGCGCATCTTCGAGCCCTTCTTCACCACCAAGCCGGTGGGCGTGGGCACCGGGCTGGGCCTGTCCATCTGCCACTCGTATGTGGAGGCGATGGGTGGCGCCGTCCACGTGCGCAGCGAGCTGGGCCGCGGCACCACGTTCGAGGTGGTGCTGCCGGCCGCCGTGGAGGAGGCGGTGGCACCTCCCGTTCCCAGCGGCGTGCCGGTGAGCGCGGCCGTGCCCCGAGGCCGGCTGCTGATCATCGATGATGAGCCGCTGCTGACGGCGGCCCTGGCGCGCACCCTGGCGCCCGAGCACGAGGTGGAGACCTTCACCCGCGCGGGCCTGGCGCTCGAGCGGCTGCGCGGGGGGGAGCGGTACGCGCTCATCCTGTGTGACTTGATGATGCCGGAGATGACGGGCATGGAGCTCCACGAGACGCTGGCGCGCGAGCTGCCCTCCCAGGCCGAGCGCATGGTGTTCCTCACCGGCGGGGCCTTCACCGAGACGGCGCGCACGTTCCTGGAGCGCTCGCGCATGCCGTGTCTGGAGAAGCCCTTCGAGCCGGATCACCTGCGCGCACGGGTGCGCGAGCTGCTGTCGGGGCGTCCCCCGAGCGCCTCGGTGCCCGCGGCGTAGGTCCTCAGCCCTCCGTGGAGGTTCCTCTCCTTGCTGCCCCCCGATAAAGCGGTGCGCAGGTTGATCCACCACTTCGAAGAGGTGGGCCCCGCATATGAGGAGATGGAGACCATCCCCGTGCGGGAGGTGGCCACGGTGCGTGCGCTGGTGGAGGGGCTCTCCTCTCCGGAGTTCCGCGCGCGGCTGGCGTGTGCCCACGCGCTGGGCCGGGCCACGGTGGAGGAGGACGTGGCGGCCGAGGCCGTCGCACCGCTGCTCGTGGACGAGGAGGAGCTCGTCCAGGCCGCCGCGGGCAAGGCGCTGGGGCAGCTTGCCTCCCGCACCGAGGCGGCCGTGGCTCCACTGCAGCGGGCGCTCGCGTCCGCTGAACGGGATGTCGTGCGGGACACGCTCCAGGGGCTTCAGGCGGGAGGCGGCAGTGCCTCCCCGGAGGTCACCGCGCAGGTGCGGGCCCTGGCGCGGGGCGAGGGTCCCCTGCGGCCCCACGACGAGCGCTGGGGCCCCGAGCTCGAACGAGACGTGGCCCGGGAGGCCTGCCGGGTGCTCTCCCTCTTCCCGGGGGAAGCCACGCGCGAGGCCCTGGAGCGCGCGCTCGACCGCAACGAGGACCTGGACTGGCAGGTGCGCGAGGCCGCGCTGGACTCGCTGCTGAAGCTGGACCCGAGCGTCCGTCAGTCCCTGGGCGCCATCTTGAACATGGTGCGCCGGCGCAGCCGTGCCGCGGATGCGCACTCGGCGGCGCACGAGGTGAGCGCCCTGGTGCAGCGGCTGGACCCAACGCGGGTGGACGCGAGCGCGGTGGTGAAGGCGCTCGCGCGCTGGCCCCTGCCCTCCCATGCGTGGAACGACCCGGCGCCGCTGCTGAGAGACTTCATGCGCCAGCCGACGTTGTCCGCGGAGGCGCTGGCGGAGGTGGGCGCTGGGCTCGAGGACAAGAGCGCCTCCGTGCGAGCCACGTGCGTGGCGCTGCTGGGCTGGGCTGGGGCGAAGGCGCGGCCATGGCGCAACGACTTGCTGACCCGGCTGGATGCCGGTGAGCCCCGACTGCGCGCGGCGGCGGCCGAGGCGCTGGGGAGGTTGGGGGACGCCTCTCCTTCCGTGCTCTCCGCCCTGAAGAAGCACGCGCAGGCACACGCACAGGCAGAGGAGGGCCGTGCGGCACGCGAGGCCCTCGAGCGGCTCGACACGCCAGCCCCCCTGCCCGAGGGAGGAACGGACACGGAGGCGGTGATCCGTGCCTACCTGCCCCATGCCCTCTCGGTGGAGGTGCGCGGCCTGACGGTGCTGCGGGAGGACACGTGGTACTTCGCGTGGAAGCAGGTCCACCAGCCCACGCCCGAGGACGCATGGAGCACGGATGGGGAGCAGGTCGGCCTGGGCGCGCTCCACCTGCCGACCCAGCACCTGGAGACCTCCGCCCTGCCCTGCCCGCTGCCCGCGCGGCCCACGGGAGCCGCGGGCGCCAAGCGGCGCTTCTCCCTGGAAGCCATGGTGGGCGAAGAGCTGGTGTGCCTGCTCGAGCGTCCCTTCATGGACAGCGAGGGCTGGGGCACGCGCAACTTCCTGTTCAGCTTCAAGCCTGACTCGGGCGCGTGGTTCCAGTTCCGCCCCTCCCGCCGTGGAGGGCGGCCAGCGCCCTTGCGTCCTCCCGTGGATGAGCAGGCGGAGGCGCCCGAGCGGACGATCAGCGGAGGGGAGCTGCTCGTCTGGACGGAGGACGGCCGGGAGCTGGCCCTGCACAGCGACTACACGCCCTACCACCTGGACGACTACGAGGTGGCGCCTCAGGTGCAGGACGCCCAGGCACGACGGCGGTGCGCGCAGGAGTCCCAGGAGGCGGGCCACACGCTGCAGGTGGATGTCTCGGCCAGCGAGCCCTGGCTCCTGCAGAGCCCTGGGGCAGAGGGAGTCGCCCCCGTGAAGCTCTATGGGCTGAAGCGCGCGGTACTCGCCCGGGACACGCGCGTGCAGCGCGACGAGCTCCTGGCCCTGCATTGCAGGCGAGCCATCCATGCTCGGGCCGAAGGCCGGCGCTACGTGGTGCTGGCCCTGGAGCTCTCCCGCCGGAAGAAGCCCTCCCTGCCCGCCCTGGTGGTGTTGGAGCTACCACCGTAAGTCCGCTTCACGCTTCTTCACACGCAGATCGGGTTGCGTCAGGCGCACATCCGGTAAGTATTGGAGCGCCATGTCCGTGTCCGTCGCCGTCCGCTTCCTGCTCTTCTTCTCCATCACGGGCCTCATCAGCGTCCTGGGCCATGTCTACCTGTACCGCCGCATGTTCCGGGACACCTCGGGACACCCCGGCTGGCGCAAGGCGGGCATCGCCGCCATGGCCTCCCTGTGCCTGCTCATGCTCGGCTCGCGGCTGCTCTCGCGCGTGCTGCCCTCGGACACGGTGCTCGCCCTCGCCACCGTCGGGTGGACCTGGATGGGCGTGACCACCTACCTGCTCCTGGCCTTCTTCACCCTCGGGGGCCTGCGCGCCCTCTCCCACCTCGTCCACCGCTGGCGCGCCCGCCCGTCCACCGCCTCCGCTGCCCCCGCGCCCGCTCCGCCTCCCGTCTCCGAGGAGCGCCGCCAGTTCCTCGCCCGCGCCACCGCCGGCGGCGCCCTGCTCGCCACCAGCGGCTTCGTCGGTTACGGCTCCTGGCGCGCCTTCCACCCTCCCACCGTCACCGAGGTGGCCGTGCGCCTGCCCGGCCTGCCCAAGGCCCTGGACGGCTTCACCCTCGTGCAGCTCAGCGACATCCACGTGGGCCCCGTCATCCAGCGCCGCTTCATGAATGCCATGGTCGACCAATGCAACGCGCTCAAGCCGGACCTCGTCTGCATCACCGGCGACCTGGTGGACGGCAGCGTGGACGAGCTGGGCTACTCCGTCGCCGCCCTCGCCAACCTGCGCAGCCGGCACGGCACCTTCTTCGTCACCGGCAACCACGAGTACTACTCGGGCGATGAGGAATGGACCGAGGCCCTGAAGGGCATGAGCGTCGACGTGCTGCGCAACCGCCACGTGCGCATCGGCGAGCCGGGCGCCTCCTTTGATCTCGTGGGCGTGGATGACTGGGCCGCCGCGCGCACCGGCTCTCCGCACCGGTACGACTTGTCCAAGGCCCTGTCGGGACGGGACCCAGAGCGAGCAGCCGTGCTCCTGGCGCACCAGCCCTCCAACTGGCGCGAGGCCGCCAAGGCGGGCATCGGCCTGCAGCTCTCGGGGCACACCCACGGCGGCCAGTTCTTCCCCTTCACCCTGGCCATCTCCGCCATCTGGGAGCACGACGCGGGGCTCTTCCAGGAGAACGGACGCCACATCTATGTCAGCCGGGGCACTGGCTTCTGGGGCCCTCCGGTCCGCGTGGCCGCGCCTCCGGAGATTGTGAAGGTAACCCTGCTTTCCTGAGGTAGGATACCGGAACGATGAGGAAGGAACCGGCGAAGCGGGAGATCAAACAGGAGCGCGCGGCACGCACCCGGGTGGAGATCCTCGAAGCGGCCATCACACTGTTCGCCCGACGAGGCTTCCTGGCCACCACCATGGCGGAGCTGGCCAAGGCCATCCGCATGACGCCCGGCGCGCTCTACTGGCACTTCCCCACCAAGGAAGACTTGCTGCTGGCGGCCATCGAGGATCTGCACCAGCGCTTCATCAACGAGTTCGCGGACCTGCTGGCCGAGCACCGCAAGCTGACGGCCCGCGAGCAGCTCATCTCGTTCATGAACCGCACCCAGCAGTTCCTGCGCTACCACCGCGAGTACGGCATCTTCTTCGGCATGGTCGCCGCCGAGTCCGCCGAGTCCAATGATCGCGTGGCGGAGACCATCCGCGAGAAGCTGGAGATCTACGTGCTGGCGGCGGCGAACATCATCCGCTACGGCCAGAAGAAGCAGGAGTTCCGCACCGACATCGACCCGCTGCACACCGCGCATGGGATGATGTCCGCGTACGTAGGCTTGCTGCTGCACCAGAACCTCTTCCGCGCCACGGTGGCCTATGATCCCGTGGTGGCCGCGCTCGACAAGCTCGTCATCAGCGGCATCACCCCCGGGAAGGGGTAGACTCGGGCCTCTTCATGGCCACGCCCACGCGCACCTCCGCTGTCTCCAAGTTCCTCTCCAATCACCTGCGTCGGGATGCCCAGGCCCGAGAGACTTCCGTCGCCGGCTACATGGCGGGGCTGGCCGCCGCGTGTCTGGTGGCCGTGGGCGCGCTGGGGCCGTACATCGGCTGGGGGCTGACGCGCTCGCTGCTCGGGCTGGTGGCGGTGCTGTGCCTCTACTACACGGTGCTCTGGCGGGCCCTGCGCGCCGGCTGGTTCCACCCCGCCATCCACTGGCTCAACGTGGCCATCGAGGTGAGCATCCCCTCGGTGGTGCTGGCCTTCGACTTGCGCTTCCAGGGGCCCACCTACGCGCTCACCGCGCCCACGCTCGTCATCTGGGGCACGCTGGTGGTGCTGGCGGCGCTGCGCACCAACCCGAAGCTGGCGCTCATGGCGGGAGCGCTGGCCGGCGGTGAGTACCTGGCGCTCTACTTCCTCTTCGTCCGGCCGCTGCTGCCCGAGCAGCCGCTGCTCACCCTCACCCCGCCCTTCATCATCATGCGCTCGGTGTTCCTGCTGAGCTCCGGGGTGGCCACCGCCATCCTCGCCCGGCACTTCATGCGCAAGACGGCCCAGGCGCTGGCGGCGTTGCGTGAGCAGGAAGTCATGGGCAAGTACATGCTGCACGAGCGCATCGGCGTGGGCGGCATGGCCGAGGTGTTCCGCGCCACCTACAGCCCCGAGGGCGGCTTCGAGAAGCAGGTGGCCCTCAAGCGCGTGCTGCCCGGCTTCGCCGATGACATCGAATTCGTCACCCTGTTCCGCCGCGAGGCGGAGCTGTGCTCCATGCTGCACCACCCCAACATCATCCAGGTGTTCGACCTGGGGCGGCACGGCAACACGTACTTCCTGGCCATGGAGTACGTGGACGGACTGCCGCTGAGCTCACTGCTGCGCGGGCTGGGCTGGCAGGGGCTGCCGCTGAGCGCCGCCACCTTCCTGGGGGCGGAGCTGGCCTCGGCGCTGGACTACCTGCACCGGCGCACCACCGCCACCGGCGAGCCGCTGCACCTGGTCCACCGGGACATGAACCCGCCCAACGTGCTGGTGTCCCGCATTGGCGAGGTGAAGCTGTCGGACTTCGGCATCGCCCGCAGCGCCTCGCGCGCGCAGCTCACCATGGCCGGCAACGTGCGCGGCAAGCTGGGGTACATGGCCCCCGAGCAGGCCATGGCCCAGTCGATTGATGGGCGCACGGACCTGTTCGCCCTGGGACTCACCCTGCACGAGGCCCTCACCGGCCGGCGCGTGCTGACGGGCGAGAACGAGGCGCAGCTGCTGATGGCCGCCGTGGAGCAGCCGATACCGCCGCCCTCGCACCTGCGCCCGGAGATACCGCCCGAGTTGGACGCGGTGGTGATGCGGCTGCTGGAGCGCGATGTGAACAAGCGCACCCCCACCGGCGCCGAGGCGCGCGCGCAGCTGCTGGCCCTCACCGGAGCGGTGGCGCCCTTTCCCCAGGGGCAGCTGGAGCTGACCCGCGCCGCGCAGCAGGCCCTGACCCGCGTGCGCCCGAGCTCGGAGCGGGTGTCCGGTGCGCACCCCCTCACGGACGACCCCACGCAGCTCGAAGCCCGCTCGGGGTGAGCCCCATGGATGTCGCCGTCGTCACCTACGCGGGCCTGCCCCAGCTCGATGCCTATGATGCGCCGCTGCTGCCCGCCCTGGCGGCGCAGGGACTGGAGGCGCGCATCTGCCTCTGGGACGACCCGGCCATCGACTGGAGCGTGCCCAAGGTGGTGTTGATCCGCACCACCTGGGACAGCCACCTGCGGCGCGAGGCCTTCGTGGCCTGGGCCTCGAAGGTTGGCCGCCTCACCCGGCTCTACAACCCGCCCGAGGTGCTGCGCTGGAACACGCACAAGTCGTACCTGCGCGAGCTGGAGGCCAAGGGCGTCCCCTGCACCCCCACCGTCTGGGTCCCCCGGGGCGGCACGGTGTCGCTGGAAACGGTGGCCCGCGAGCGCGGCTGGGAGGCGCTGGTGCTCAAGCCGGTGGTGTCCGCCGGTGCGCTGAAGACGTACCGCTTCGCCCGCGCCGAGTTGCCCCAGGCCCAGGCCCGGCTGGAGGCCCTGGCCGCCGAGAGCGAGGTGATGGTGCAGCCCTACCTCACCGCCTTCGAGACGGAGGGCGAGCGCGCCTACCTCTTCTTCGACGGGGCCTTCAGCCACTCGGTGCGCCGGCCCCCGGGCCTGGCGGACTCCCCGCGCGCCTTCGCCAAACCCCACCTCCTCGAGCCCCTCCCCGAGGAGCTCCAACTGTGCGAGCAGGTACTCTCCTCCGTGGGCCAGCCCCTGCTCTATGCCCGGGTGGACGTCGCCACGGACAACGAGGGCCGCACCCGCCTGCAAGAGCTGGAGGCGACCGAGCCCAGCCTCTTCCTCAGCCTCGACCCGGCGGCCGCGACGCGGCTGGCCGAGGCCATCCGGCGCAAGCTGTAGGACGCTTGGCGCCACACTTCGCCCAGTCGTGGACACCTGTGCTCCCTGAGCACTCCTGATCGGGTGAACAGGTGCTTAAATTTTCCGCATGGCGCGTTCTCTTCTGCTTTCTCTTCTCGTCCGTCAGTCCATGGCCCTCAAGGAGCGGTTCCGGGCCCGCTACCCGCACCCGTGGCTGGTGTGGGAAGCCGGCGCATGGAACGTGCCGGAAACGGAGCAGCGCCAGAACGTCGCCGCCACGCAGTTCCCCGCGCCGGATCTGCGCGACTGCCTGCCCGCGGGAGACGCGCTCTGCTTCGAGCTGGTGACGCTGGGGCCGGTGTCCAGCAGCCTGTCGCTGGGCCGCTCCTCGAGCAACGCCCTCGTCATCAACGACGCGACCGTCTCGCGCGAGCACCTCGCGCTGCACGGCGCTCCGAACGGCCAGTGGTCCGTGGAGGCGCAGCCCAAGGCGAGCCCGGTGAAGCTGGACGGGGTGCTGCTGCAGCCGGGCCAGCCCGTGGTGCTCGTGCCGGGCGCGCGGCTGGAGCTGGGAGACGTGCGGCTCACCTTCCATGATCCGGAGGGCTTCTTCCTCCGCCTCGGCCAGCTCGCCGAGCAGCTCACCGCGCAGATGAACGCCGCCCCCGCACGGGCGGGCTGAGACGGAGGCCCGCGGTACCGGGGCGGCTCAGCGCCCCGGCAGGGTCCCCAGCGTGGTGGGGCGCGGATCCGGCGCGGTGACCGCGTAGACGATGCCTCCCGCCAGCACCGCCACCGCGCCCGCGCCTGCCCACACCCACCACTTTCGAGTCAGCGGCTCCTTCACCTCGGGAACGGGCGCTCCGGGCACCGCCTCCGGGGGCAGGGCCAGGGGCTCTCCCGCCGACATGGAGCGCGAGGTGCGGATGTCCAGCGCCCGGCGCCCGGCATCCTTCAGCGAGGCGCGCTCCTGGGTCGGCGCGCCGCGCGCGTCCTTGCCCTTCGCGGGCTCCACCTTGGGGCGCGTCTTGTCCCCCGCCTTCGCGAGGGCCACGGCCTTCGCCCGGGTGTCCATCTCCGCGATCAGCTCCTTCACCATCGGCGCGTTGGGCGGCTCCTTCTCGGACAGCGCCAGGTAGCGCCGGTAGAAGAAGGCCGCCCGCTCGAAGGCGCCGAGCTGGCGGTGGCACTGGGCCACGTTGAAGAGGAAGCCAGGCAGCGGCGCCAGCTTGTAGGCCCCGTCGAAGTGCTTCAGCGCCTGGCGGAACTCTCCCTTGTCATAGGCCTCGGTGCCCTCGGTGAACTTCACCCGCGCCTGGGCCTTGGCCTCGTCGGAGATCTGCGCCGCCCAGGAGGCTCCCAATGGCGAGAGCCCCAGCAGCACCCCGAGCGCGACGGCCAGCCGCCAGCGCTCACTGCGCGAACGGATCAATGATTGCATCGCGCTTCACCTCCTTGCGCGCCGGAGCCTTCGCCGGCGCGGGGGCCTTGGGAGCCACGGGCGACGGCGCCGACTGCGCCTTGACCAGGGGCATTTCGAGCATGGCGTTGGAGTCCATCCGCACCTGCCGCTCGAGCGGGGCATAGCCCGCCAGCTCCACCCGCACCCCGAACGCGGCATCCGAGCGCGCCATCTCCTTGACGAGCGGCGTGACACCGAGCGCCTCGCCCGTGTCCGCGCGAATCACCCGGGCGCCCTCCGGCATGGTGCGCACCGTGAGGGTGACGGGAGCCGGCGCCACCACGGCGGCCACCGGTGCCACGGGAGCCTCCGCCGGCTGGAGCAGCCGCTGCAGCCCACTCCAGGTGACGGCCCCCGCCAGCATCGCCAGCGCCATGCTCCCCACCACCAGGGGCAGGCGCGGGTGGCGCAGCAGCGAGTCGGGCTTCACCCGCTGGTTGCGGGTGGGCACATCCTCCTCGGGGTCCATGGGCGGCACCGGCTGCGCCACCGCCGTCAGCGACAGGAGCGCCGTCATCACCTCCGAGAGCTGCTGGGGCCGGCCTTCCGGCTCCTTGGCGAGGCAGCGCAACACCAGCTGCGCCAGCGCCTTCGGCATGGGCTCGCCCGAGGCCAGCGTGGCCGGCAGCGGCGGCGGCGCCTGGGTGATGATCTGCACCACCAGCTGCCCGAAGGCCGGCGCCTGGAAGGGCGGGTGCCCCGCTAGCATCTCATAGAGCAGGTTGCCCACCGCGTAGATGTCGGCGCGGTGGTCCACCGGCAGCCCCGCGGCCTGCTCCGGGGCCATGTACGTGGGCGTGCCGATGATGGTGCCATCCAGCGTGCCGTTGGTCCCCTCGGAGGTGAGAATCTTCGCCACCCCGAAGTCGAGCACCTTCACGAAGTCGGGCTGGCCACCCCGGTGGGTGATGAAGAGGTTGTCGGGCTTCACGTCCCGATGCACCACGCCCACCTTGTGGGCCGCCCCGAGCGCCGCGCACACCTGCACGCCGATGCGCTGGATGCGCTCCAGCGAGAGCTTCTCCTCCTTCAGCAGCGCGGCGAGGCTCTGGCCGCGCAACAGCTCCATCACGCAGTAGACGCGCCCCTGCTCCATCTCCTCGGCGAAATCGAAGATCTCCACGATGTGCTCGTGGTTGATCTGATTGACCGAGCGCGCCTCCTGGAAGAAGCGGCGCACGAAGCTGCTGTCGTGGGCGTGCTGGGGGCGCAGCACCTTGAGCGCCACCTGCCGGCCCAGCCGGATGTGGCGTGCCTGGAAGACCCGGCCCATGGAGCCTTCGCCCAGGAGCCGCTCGAGCTGGTAGTTGCCCAGGACCTGCCCTTCCTGAGCCTCCTGATCGCTCCGCATCGCGTCACCTGGGGAGGCCACGCTGGAAAGCACGGTCTGTGCAATGAGGTCGTCGCCACCCATGGGCGACAAAGATTTTCATGAGGTGGCTCCCCGGCAACCCAGTCTGCCTCTCGTTTTCTAAACGAGAGGCGCTGGATCATCCCCGCCGTTCGCCGGAGGACACCTACACGTCACCCGGGTCTCAAATGCACTGCCGGTTGCCGTTGCACGTGCCGGCGCTTCCGTCCGTCTTCTGACAGACCGTGCTCTGCGGGCAGTCGACCTGGTCCGAGCAGTCGGCCCCTTCCAGACCGTCGTTGTCGATGCGGTCGTTGCAGATGGTCTCCTTCTTGGTGGTGCCGTTGCACACACAGCCGCCCAGGAAGTTGCACGACTTGGTGTTGCAGTCGGTGTCGGCGCAGTCGCGCTGGCCGTCACCGTCGTTGTCCACGTTGTCGTCGCACAGCGTCTCGACCTTGACGTTGCACGCGCTGCCCACGGTGTTGTTGTTCTGGCAGCCCACGCCGCAGATGCCGGTGAGGCAGTTGGGCTCGGCGCCCGGACCGTTGTTGCGGCAGTCGATGAGGGTGTCGCCGTCGTTGTCCCGGTTGTCGGTGCAGTTGAGTTCCTGCGGGCCATTGGCCACCGTACACACCAGCGCGTTGTTGCTGACGTTGGAGTACGTCACGCCCTCGCAGTCCGGGTCCTGGCAGTCGGACTTGCCGTCCCCGTCATTGTCGAGCGTGTCGTTGCAGATGACCTCGGTGCAGGAGCGGCGCCTGCACACCGCGCCGCTGCCGCCGGTGGTGCAGATCTGCGTGTCGCACTGAGGGTCCTGACAGTCGATGAGGCCGTCGCCGTCGTTGTCCAGCCCGTCCGAGCACGCCACCTCCACCTTCGCCAGGCTCTGGCACAGACAGCCCACGCCGCAGGACTCGTTGGCGCAGTCGGTGTCGGCGCAGTCCGTCCTCGTGTCGGTGTCGTTGTCCGCGTTGTCGTCGCACGCCTCTTCCGTCTTGGCGTTGTTCAGGCAGCGGCACCCCACCCCGCACGCCTTGTTGGCGCAGTCGCTGTCGGCGCAGTTGGCGGCGCTGTCTCCGTCATCGTCGATGCCCACGTTGGGCGCGCTCTCGTTGCCGCAGTCGCCCTCGCCCTTGGTGCCGCCGATGCAGATGCAGCCCGTGCCGCACGACTTGCCGTCGCAGTCCGAGTCCGCGCAGTCCGTCAGGGGCGTCGTCCCATCAGAGGCGAAGTCCCCATCGTCATTCAGGGTGTTGCTGCACTCGGCCTCGCCCTTCCTGCCGCTGATGCACTGGGCGCCCGGTCCCGCGGGCAGGCCGTTGCAGTCCGAGTCCGCGCAGTCCGTCAAGGTGTCCGAGTCATCATCCAGGTTGTTGTCGCACGTCGTCTCCCGGCGGCGCACGCACTGGCCGGCCACGCAGTCCTGGATGTTCGAGCACACCTGGTCGCAGCGGCCACAGTTGTTGGGGCCCGACTGGAAGTCGAAGTCCTCGTCCACCGAGCCGTCGCAGTCGTCGTCCTTGCCGTTGCAGACCTCCTGCGTGGGCAGCACCTGGCCGACGCAGACGATGTTGCCCTGGCCGCAGGCGGGCCTGCCCGTGCGGCAGGTGCCCACGTTGCGCGTCGCCTCCGCGCCGTCGTAGCAGGGCTCGGTGTCCAGCTCGTCGATGGACCCATCACAGTCATCATCGAGCTGGTTGCACAGCTCGCCCACCTGCGGCAGGCAGCAGTATTTGCGCGTGTCCGGCAGCGCCGAGCAGATGTAGCCCTTGCCCCCGCAGTCGGAGTCCTGCTCGCAGGCGTAGGGCAGCTCGTCCGGGAAGTTGACGGAACAGCCCGCCGCGGCGCCGACGACGACGCAACACAGCACCAGGCTCAAGGAGAGATAGAGCGCCTTCATGTTCAGAAGTTCCCGCCGAGGAAGAGTTGAAGCGAGCTGCGAGTACCGGTTCCGCTACCGCCAGCGGGAGCCACCGCGGGGGCCTCCGCCGGAGGAGGCGCGCTGCGCGTGGGCACCAGCGCCAGCCACAGCACGCTGCCGCCCGCCACCGCCGCGCCTCCGGCCACCAGGGCCGTGGAGAGATTGGCCTGGTTCTGCGCGTCGAGGCGCTCCTGGCGGGTGATGTTCGCGATGCCGTTGCCGTCCGTGTCCGGCGCGCGCGAGGCGATCTTCTTGGCCCCCTGCCCCACCACCATGCCCGCGCCCACCGCGAGGATTCCCACCACCGCCGTGTAGAGCGCCGGCCGGCCGAAGATTGTCGGCCCCGAGGACTTGCGCGCCGCCTCCGCCACCATCTCCGAGGGGCCGTCGGACACCTGGTTGGCGGCCTGGAGGTATACCTCCACCGTCGTCGTCTGCCCGGGCGGCAGCGACACCGTCTTCGCGAACGGGGTGAACTCGTCCGCCTCGACGATGAGGTTGCCCTGGCCAGGCGCCACCTTCGTCTCGAGGCTGCCCACGCCGAGGGTCCGCTCGCCCAGGCGCACCACCGCCTGAGGAATGTTGACGTTCACCTTGAGCACCGCCCGCGGCCGGGCCAGCCCCCGCACCCGCTGCGCCAGCAGGTCCGCGCTCGCCTTGATGAACTTCGCGTCACGCGGGTTGCGGCCCGTCACCGAGTCCGTCTCCACCTTGTTGCGGTCCCGGTCGAACGTCCACAGCCGGAACGTCCACCCGTCGTCCTCCAACGCCAGGCGCGAGGTGACGAGCAGGTCCGCGTCCAGCGTCTCGGCGGGCCCGGACAGGCACGAGGCCTCCGCGCAGCGCAGCGCCGTCGCGTAGTCCTCCGTCAGCCGCTCCCGCGCATCCTTGATGGAGGCGCCGGGCAGCGCCTGGGCCACCGTGGTCCTCAGGGCGCCATACAGCGCTTTGATCCAACGGCCGGACTGCGCCGCGCCCGCCCGCTCGGGCGTGTCCAGGCCCAGGAGCACCACGCGCGGCAGCAGCTCCGTCTTGGCGACATCGCCACTGATGTCCAGGCCGATGCCCGCCTGCTCCGCGGACTCCTGCGTGTCGGTGGACTCGGACTGGGAGTCGGAGCCGGACAGGTCCAACCCCATTCCTCCTTGGTCCTGCTGGGCCTGGGCGGTGGAAGCCGCCAGCAGCAACGTGAGCGCGAGCAGGCCGGGAGAGAGAACGGCACGGGTGTTCATACCCCGACGTTCTACCTCGCCGCGCCGCCCCACGGAATTACTCACAGGGACGGCTCCGCGGCACGAGAGGCCAGGAAGCGCGCCAGGGCCTGGGCCTTGGGGATCAACGTGTCCACCTCGATGTACTCCTCCACGGTGTGGAACCCCTTGCCGCGAGGCCCCAGCCCGTCGATGGAGGGGATGCCCATGGAGGACGAGGTGCTCGCGTCCGAGCCTCCCCCCACCATGGGCGACTCGCCTTGCCCCAGCCCGGAGGCGTGGGCACAGGCGCCATAGGCGGCCATGAGCGCCGCGGAGGCCTCGGTGCGCTCCAGGGGCTCGCGGCCTACACCTCCCGACAGCTCCAGCCGGGTACCCGGCACGCTGGCACCGGCTCGCGCGGCGACCTCGTGGAAGCGCTGGAGCAGCTCCTCGCCTTCCGCGCGCGTGGCGAAGCGCAGGTCCACGTCCGCCTCGACGCGGTCCGGCACGGTGTTCTTCCCCTGCCCGCCCAGCACCCGGCCCACGTTCACGGTGAGCCCTCGGGGGTAGTCGGTGAGCTGCTGCACGCCGTCGATGAAGCGCGCCAGGGCCCAGATGGCGTTGGCGCCCTCCTGGTGCGCGTTGCCCGCATGGGCCGCCTTGCCATGGGCCACCGCCTTCACCGCGCCGGTGCCCTTGCGCCGGGTGATGATGGCGTCCTGGGCGCGGCCCGACTCGAAGACGAGGCAGGAGTCCGCCCCGCCGATGGCGCCGCGGATGACGCGCTGGCCCTCGGGGGAGCCCACCTCCTCATCCGACACCACCACCAGCCGAATCGGAGGCAGCGCCTCCAGCCCGCCCGTGGCCGCCAGCGCCTTGAGGGCCCAGGCGATGACGACCAGACCGCCCTTCATGTCCAGCACCCCGGGCCCTCGCCGCAGCGCCCCGTCCTGGCGGTAGCCCTCGAACTTGCCTGGGGGAAACACGGTGTCCAGGTGCCCCACCAGCGCCACCGGCTGCAGGCTCGGCCGGCCCAGGGAGCGGAACACGAGGTGATCGGCGAAGCGGCTGCTGAGCACCACCTCGGCCATCAGCCCCGGCATCACCAACACCTGCCGGAGAATGGCCCCCACCTCGCGCCCACCCGAGGCGTTCTCCGTGAAGGAGTTGACCGACACCAGCGCGGCGAGCGCCTCCTCCATCTCCGCCAGCCTGCCCACCAACCAGCCAGCCGCCGCTTCACCCATCTCTCGCATGAGCCCTCTCCGGCCGGGGCCTCCCCCCGGCACTTTCGGGCATACGCCAGGCAGGCGGGCCAGGAGAAGACCCCGCTGCGTGTGCTCGCCTCCCCGGCACTCAGCGCAGGTGCCGCCGCCTTCCGCAAGCTTGCCGGGCCCGGTGGCACTCCGCACCCTCCTTCAAAGGAGGATGACGATGGCGGACAAGCTCTGGATTCTGGTGGGTAACGCGAGCCGCGTGCGGCTCTTCTCCGCGGACGAGAAGGGGGAGGACTGGAACCTCTTGGAGGAGTTCCGCCACGACGAGAGCCGGGCGCACAACCTGGACTTGCAGGAGCAGCGGGACAACCCCAACGCGGGCACCCTCCATGGCCCTCCTCCGGAGACGGAGCCGGATGGCCGCCGAGAGCTGGAGCACGACCGCTTCGCCCGGGAACTTTCGCAGCGCCTGGACCGCGGCGTGGACCACCACACCTTCGAACGCCTCATCATCGCCGCCCCTCCGGAATTCCTGGGTAGGCTGCGAAAGGCGCTCAGCAAGCGGGTCCTCCAACGGCTGGTGTTGGACCTGGACGCGGACTTCTCCAACGTGCCCGCCCGGGAGCTTCCCAACCGGGTCCCTGTTTTATAGGTAGGGAGCTAGCGGAGAGGCTCCTAGGGTCTGATACGCTCGGGAGAGGGTAGGCGGCACCCAGGTCGAACTGGGGGTTGTTCTGCCGCCAGTTCACCCCTCCTGGGCGAAATGAAACTTCCTCTCCTCGGCACTCTCAAACTGCGTGGGCGCCTGACGCTCTACACCACCCTGGTCTCCGTGGTGCCGCTGTTCGCGCTGGCCTGGGTCCAGTCCATCGGGGCCCGGCACCGCATCCAACAGCAGGTCCAGGACACGTTGGAGATAGAAGCCGCCGGACTCCGCGACATGGTGGAGGCCACGCTCATCGAGCGGGAAGCCAACGTACGGAGTTGGGCGGGCGACCATGCCCTGCGCGCGTCGCTCCAGGCGGGCAATTACACTGAGAGTGATTTGGAGCTGGCGGCCTTCCTGCGCCGCTCCCCCACCTTCCGAGGCCTGGCCTTCTTCACCCTGGAGGGGCAGTTGCTCTCCGCCAGCTCTCCCGAGCTGCGCCAGGCCTACGCGGGGCGTGAGGCCGAGGTGCTCGCCAGCCCCTGGTTCCAGTCGGCGCGCGAGGAGCGGGTAACGGACGCGGGGCTCACGACCGGGGAGGACCCGGCCTTCGGCGCGCGGGTGCTGCCGCTGGCGGCCCCCGTGTTCAGCCCCACCGAGGCCAAGCCGCTGGGCGTGCTGATGGCGGCCTATGACTGGGGGCAGCTGGGCAAGGTGGTGGAGCCGGCGCTCGCGCGCGCCAGCCGGCGCTCCCAGAGCAGCTTCGTCATCGAGGTGGTGCGCTCCGACAACACCGTCATCTTCGACTCGCGCGGCGAGGGCGCCCACTCGAACGTCGCCATGCTGCCGGCCACCGTGGAGAACACCCCCACCCTGCCGGATGTGGGCGATGGCTGGCGCTTCGTGGCGCAGGTGGACCCGGCGGAGGCGTACCAGTCGGTGACGCGCCTGGATCTGCTCAGCTTCGGGCTGTCGTTCCTCTTCGCCCTGGGGGCGGCGGCGGGCGCGTTCCTGCTGGCGCGCACGATTACCCGGCCCATGACGGCCCTGAGCGACATGGTGAGCCGCGTCACCCAGGAGCGGGACCTGACGCAGCAGCTGCCGGTGCGCGAGACGGCCGACGAGGTGGGCGAGCTGGCCAGCGGGTTCGCCCGGATGCTGGAGCACCTGCGCGAGACGAACGCGGGCCTGCAGCACGGCATGCGCGTGCTCAACGACACCGTGGCCGAGCTGAAGGAGGCCAACCGTCAGCAGGAGAAGAACATCGCCCGCCAGGCCGCCGCCATCCAGCAGACGCAGGTGACGGCGCAGGAAATCAAGCAGACGAGCCTGCTGGCGGCCGAGAAGGCCGAGGCGGTGCTGAGCGTGGCCTCCCGCGCCGAGGAGGTGGGGCGCTCGGGCGAGGCGGCGATCTCCGGCAGCCTCGGGGGCTTCGAGGACCTGCGGGCGCAGGTGGCGCAGATGGCGCACCGCATCGCCCAGCTCAACGAGCGCACCCAGCAGATTGGCGGCATTACCCAAACGGTGAAGGACCTGGCGGACCAGTCGAACATGCTGGCGCTCAATGCCGCCATCGAGTCGGTGCGCAGCGGCGAGCACGGCAAGGGCTTCGGCGTGGTGGCCCGCGAGATTCGCTCCCTGGCGGACCAGTCCATCCAGGCGACCGAGCGGGTGCGCGACATCCTCGGCGACATCAGCCAGGCCATTCTCTCCACGGCGAAGATGACGGAGCTGGGCTACACGCGCATGGAGGAGGGCCTGGAGCAGGTGCGCTCCAGCGGTGAGAACCTCAAGGAGCTGTCCACCATCGTCCAGGACAACTCGGCGGCCGTGCGGCAGATCGCCGCCGCCGTGAGCCAGCAGAACGCGGGCATTGCGCAGATTTTCGGGGCGGTGACAGACCTGTCGACCATGATGAACGAGACGGTCAACAGCCTTCAGGCCACCACCAACGCCACGCGCGCCCTCCAGGAGGTGGCCGAGCAGATGCAGCACGTGGCGCGCAGCTACCGAGTCTCCTGACATGACCCCACCGCGCGTCCTCATCTTCGACCTGGGCAATGTGCTCGTCTTCCACGACAACGCGAAGCTCTTCGCGGGGCTGGGCGCGCGGGCGGGCCTGTCGGGGACGGAGGTGGGGCAGCGGCTGGCGGGCGCGGGGTGGACGGCGGCCAACCGGGGCCAGCTGGACGCGGAGGGCATCCGCCGCGACGTGTGCAAAACGCTGGGGGTGGAGCTCCCGATGGAGGAGTTCGCCCCGCTGTGGAGCTGCCACTTCACGCTGCACGAGGCGGTGCTGCCGAAGGTGGCGGCGCTGGAGGGCCGGGTGAAGCGGGTGCTGCTGTCCAACACCAACGCCCTGCACGTGGCCTATGTGCGGCCCAAGCTGCCGCTGCTCGAGCGCTTCGACGCGGTGCTGATGAGCTGCGAGGTGGGGCACGTGAAGCCGGAGCCGGCCTTCTTCCAGCTCGCCCTGGAGCGAGCCGGCTGCGCGCCGCACGAGGCCGCCTTCTTCGATGACTTGCCCGAGTTCGTCGAGGCGGCCAACGCGCTGGGCATCCGTGGCCAGCTCTTCACGGATGCACCCCACTTCGACGCGCAGCTCAAGGCGCTCGGCCTGTAGAGGCGGAGGGCTACAGGTAGCGCTTCACGGGCGGCTCGGACCGGGCGGCCTCGGTCCACTTCTGTAGCGCCGGCAGGGCGAGCACCGCGTCCCGGTAGGCCTTTCCCACTGCGTCCAGCTCCACGTCATAGGTGACGAAGCGGGTGACGACGGGGGCGTAGAAGGCATCGGCGATGGAGAAGTGCCCGAAGAGGAAGGGCCCGCCCTGGCCGAAGCGCGAGCGGCAGTCGTTCCACAGCGCCTGGATGCGGGCGATGTCCTCGGCCACGCCCGGGGCGCGCCCCTTGCCCGGCTTCCGGGCGTGGAGGTCCATGCTCATGTTCTGCCGCAGCGCGGAGAAGCCCGAGTGCATCTCGGCCGTCACCGCGCGAGCCATGGCGCGAGCGGCCTTGTCCTCGGGCCACAGCCGCGCCTGGGGGAACGTCTCCGCCAGGTACTCGCAGATGGCCAGCGAGTCCCAGATGTGGATGGCGCCGTGCTGGAGCGCTGGCAGCCGGCCACTGGGCGAGTAGCGGGCGATCTCCGCGGCGGTGTTGGGCTCATCCAGCGCCACCACCACCTCGCGGAAGGGCTGACCCGTGTGGGCCAGCGCGAGGTACGGCCGCAGCGACCAGGAGGAGTAGTTCTTCGAAGCGACGATGAGGGTGATGTCGGACATGGGCGGCACCTTAGCGCCCATGTGCCGGCGCTCAACTGCTGGCGCGCCGCTGGGTGAAGAAGAGCGAACGGAAGCGCGCGAAGAGCGCCGGGCGGACGACGTTGCGCCGGGGCTCGATGCGGAACACCGCCACCGGCAGGCGGATGCGCTTGAGCTCCGAGCGCCCCAGTCGGTGGGCTGGCGGCAGGGGGTGGCCCTCCACCTCGCGCGCCACCGCCTCGCTGACATAGAGGGTGCCGGGCTGGGCGAGCGCCTCGAGGCGCGCCGCCAGGTTCACGCCCTCGCCAAAGACTTCCCCATTCTGATGGACGACCGGCCCCAGGTGGACGCCGACGCGCAGCTCCATCCGCTGATCCGGAGCGGCCAGCCGGTTGCGCCCGGCGACCCGCTCCTGGAGCGCGACACCAAAGCGCACCGCCGACAGCCCTCGCTCGAACTCGAGCAGGAAGCCGTCCTCCATCATCTTCACTTCACGGCCACCATGCCGCGGAAGCAGCTCCCGCACGAGGCGTGCATGCTCCTCGAGGAGCGGGAACTCCAGTGACTGTAGCTGCGAGCCAGGACCCACCATGGCGGTAGACATGATGGCGGTGACTTGGCGTTTCTCGGGTTCAGGCGCTTCCATCAGAGAAGCCTCCATTCCCCCCCAGTGCTGGCAGGGATGTTAACCCAAGAACAGATTCACGGTGCCAGGGGCGCGCAGTGAAACTGTCCCTGCTGGGTAGGATGAGAGCTGCTCATTCCTGACGCGACGCACAACCCTGTGTGTTCCAAGCTTCACACTGGGCCAGGCAACCCACGGGGGCAGGCGGTTCTGGCGAGTCCGGTGTCGGACAAGGCCTCCATCGAGCGCGACGGGAGGCCTCAGGCTCTGAGGAAGCGCGGGGTGGGCGAACCCCTACCGGGGCTGAGCCGCGCGCAGCTCCTCCACGAGGCGCTGGGCGGCGTAGACATGCTCGAGCGCGGCGAGCAACCCCGCCCCATGCACGGCCACCGCGCGGTGGGTTTGAGGCACGTAGGCGTACCGGGCCCCGAGCGAGTGCAGGTTGCTGTCGAAGATGAGCCCCACCACGTGCCCGTCCCTGTTCACCACGGGCGAGCCGGAGTTGCCGCCGATGATGTCGTTGGTGGTGGCCATGTCCAGCGGCGTCTCCTGAGGCACCTTGCCCTGAGCCGCCAGCCACGAGTCCGGCAGCCGGAAGGGCTCCTTGCCGGTGTGGCGGGCCCACGCACCGGCGAAGGTGGTGAGGGGCGCCACCGCGCGGCCATTCTCCTCCCAGCCCTTCACCGCGCCGTAGCTCAGGCGCAGGGTGAAGGTGGCATCCGGGTAACCCGTGGTGCCGTACACCGCGAGGTGCGCCTGGGCGATTCGCTCATTGCTGCGCTTGAGCACCGCCTCCACCGTGTCCTCGTAGCGCTTGCGCGCCGCGCGTGCCGCCGCGTCCACCTTGCGCGCCAGCACCACCATCGGATCCTCCGAGGCCTCCACCGCCGCCTTGCCGCCTTCCAGCAGCGCCTGCCGCACCTTCACGTCCCGGAGCTTCGAGCCCGTCACCAGCGCGCGCGCCAGCTCCGCCGGAGCCTCGCGGCCCAGCACCGCCTGGACGAAGGGCTCGTCGGCGCCCAGCGTCTCGCGCAGCCGGTTGAGGCTGAACGCCAGCGTGGCCACCTCCAGCTCCTCGGGAATGGGCGCCTCGCGCAGCAACTGCTGGCGAAGCGTGGGGAGCTGAGCATCCGTGTACTCCCGCAACCGCTCCGCGTTGGGCTTGGGCAGCTCCTCTGCGGCGCGCACCAGATGCCTCGCCAGGGTGAAGAGCTCGGACTGGAAGCCGTCTCCCGCCTCCTTCATGCGGTACTCGGGCAGCATGGGGCGGTACACCTGCAGCGCCTTGGCCACCTCCTCCCAGGCCCCCGCAGTGGAGGCCTTCAGCTTGGGGTTGGCGGTCACCCGGGCCCGCAGCGCCGCCTCCTCCTTTCGCTTCAGGGAGAGCAGCGATGGGTCCGCCAGCGCCTGGTGCCGACCGCGCAGCGCCTTGAGCCCGTTCTCCACCGAGCGCAGCCGCGCGCGGGTGGTGCGCAGGCGCTCCGGCGAGCCGCTGGAGAACTCGCGCAGCATGCCGCGCAGCTCCGAGAGGTGCAGCAGGGTGTAGGGCAGCGCCACGTCCCGCTGGAACTCCAGCTCCGCCACGCTGCTCTTGCGCTCGGTACCCCCTGGGTGGCCGGAGACGAAGACGAGCTCCCCCTCCTTCACGCTCTGCTTCGCCCAGGGCAGGTAGTGCGGGCTCTGGGCCGGCTGGCCATTCTCCCACACGCGCAGGAAGGCCACGTCATAGCCATAGCGGGGGAAGTTGAAGTTGTCCGGGTCTCCCCCAAAGCTGGCCATGGGGAACTCGGGGGCGAAGGCCAGGCGCACATCCTGGAAGCGGCGGTACTTATAAAGGTGGTACTTGCCTCCGTTGAAGAGCGTCACCACGTCACAGCGCACCTCTGGCCCGGTGGCGCACGCCGCCTCCACTTTGGCCATCTCCGCCTTGAGGCCTGTGTTGAAGGCCGCGCCGCTGAGCCCCTGAGTGGCGGCATTCATACGCGCGGTGATGTCCGTCATCTCCACGAGCTGATTGGCCTCCACCTTGGGGCAGCGCAGCTCATCCTTCGGCTCGGGCGCGACGAAGCCCGTGGCCAGCAGGTCCTTGCGCGGCGAGGACAGGTCCTCCACACAGCCGCGAATGCAGTGGTGGTTGGTCATCACCAACCCCTGGGGGGAGACGAAGCTGGCCGAGCACCCACCCGCCAGCCGCACGGAGCCCAGGCGGACCTGGTTCAGCCAGGCCTGCGTCGGAGCAAAGCCGTAGGCTCGCTTCACGGCTTCGGAAGGGAAGGCGTCATAGGTCCACATCCCCTCCTCCGCGCGGGCGGAGAGGGACAGCAGCAGGCCAAGGGCGAGCAGAAGGCGGTACACGGGCGGGCGTCCTTGCGGGAATCGACGGGGGCGCCTGTTCTTTCCTGGGAGGATGCCCGCGTCAACTCCATGCGCCTGGCCACGCATGGGACTTGAGTCGCGAGCCAAGAGGCCGGAAGGTGTACCCGAATGCCCGCGAAGCACTACATCTACCTGGTCCCCGGCTTCTTCGGCTTCACCAACCTGGGGGAGCTGGTCTACTTCGGCCACGTCCGAGACTTCCTCCAGGCGGAGTTTGCCCGGCGGGGGGTGGAGGCGGAGGTGGTGAACATCCTCTCGCACCCTACGGCCTCCATCCGGCAGCGGGCCGCGGACCTGCTCACGGGAGTGCAGACCACCGCCAGTGCGGACGAGGGGCCCATCCACCTCGTTGGCCACTCCACCGGAGGGCTGGACTCGCGGCTGTTCGTCAGCCCGGGGGCCTCGCTGCGCGAGGGGCTGGAGTTGGAATCCTATGCACGGCGGGTACGCACGGTGGTGACGGTGTCCACGCCGCACGCGGGCACGCCCCTGGCGTCCTTCTTCCTGGGGCTGTTTGGCCAGCAGCTCTTGAAGCTGCTGACGCTCTTCACGGTGTACGTGCTGCGCTTCGGGCGGCTGCCGCTGAAGGTGGCCTTCCGGCTGGGGCACCTGCTGGCGCGGGCGGATAATCAGCTCGGCTGGAAGCAGACGATCCTGGACCAGCTCTTCGACCAACTGCTGGGAGACTTCTCGGCGGACCGGCGCGAGGCGCTCTCGCGCTTCCTAGGGGACGTGGGCAAGGACACCTCGCTCATTCCCCAGCTCACGCCCGAGGGAATCGACCTGTTCAACGCGGGGTGCGCGGACCGGCCCGGGGTCCGTTACGGCTCGGTGGTGACGCAGGCCCGGCCGCCCTCGCTGCGCACCCGGTTCTCGGCGGGGCTCGACCCGTACGCGCAAATCACGCACACGGTGTACGCGTTCGTCTACGGCCAGACGCAGCGCATGCCGCTGAACAGGGTTCCGCCGCACACGCCGGAGCAGACCGCGGCGCTGGTGGAGGCCTTCGGGGCCCTGCCGGGGCTGCAGGCGTGTGATGGCATCGTCCCCACGCGCTCGCAGGTCTACGGCAAGGTGATTGGGGCGGTACGGGCCGACCACCTGGACGCCATCGGGCACTTCGACCAGCCCTCGCACCAGCCGCCGCACGTGGACTGGCTCATCTCCGGCTCCGGCTTCCGTCGTCCCCAGTTCGAGAAGCTCTGGAAGGACGTGGCCGACTTCCTCCTGGCGGAAGAAGCGCCGCGCTGAGCCCGGTGCGAAAAAGTCACTTCTAGACCTCTAGAAGTGACCTGACCGCAACCGTCCACGCCGTGAGACGCAGGAGTCCAGCCGCTTGGACGCCTGCGAGCGCATCTCCTTGCCTCCGAAGGAGCGCTGCTCTGGCACGTGTACTGCACTGCCGCGGGCTCGCCGCGTTGACGTGGTGTCAGCGCAGCACTCCAAAGGAGGACCGACATGAATCCCGGTATAGATAGCAGTGCAACCACGGTGATGACGCTGGAACAGGCACGTGACGCCCTGCTCCAGCTCGCGGAGCAGACGAACATCAACCACCACCGCATCGGCCACATCTACAACTACGTGGTGGGGAAGAAGCTGGCGGAGACGAGCGGGTACAAGAACGCCCAGGTCTACTTCAGCCAGCACGTCAAGGTGCTCTCGCAGGCGATGCTCAGCATGTGCGGCACCGTGGCGCGAGCCTTCACCGAGACGGCCTGCGTCAACTACGGCGTGTACCGGCTGAGCGCACTGCTGACCTACGCCAAGGCCAATGCCCTCCAGCTCTCGCGAGAAGAGCCAGGCCCCACGCCCATCAACGTGCCGACGGAAGATGGGCAGTCCGTGGAGCAGAAGCTCTTTGCCGACTGCACCCTGGAAGAGCTGAAACTGGCGGTGAAGTCCAAGCGCGAGCAGGACCGCACGCCACTGCCGGACCAGGACCAGGCTCGGGTTCAGGCCCTGCGCGAGAGCATCGCCCGGCACTTCACCGGGCAAGAGCCCTCGAGGACGAACGTCAAGGCGAGGGTCCTCAAGGACATCACCTACGTCACGCTGCAGGACGTGCCTGTCACGCATCTGGAGCGACTGACCGAGGCGCTGGTCGACGGCATCATCTTCTCGCGTCCCGCCACGTAGGCGGTTGCCAGGCAGGGGCCTCTGGAGTCGCGCTATGCTGTGCCTGCTCCCAGGGCATGCCCGCTTCCTCCTTCTCCAGCACCGATCCTGATTGGCCCATTCGGCAGGCCGCGTTCCAGCGGCTCGCCGAGCTGACGCGGCTACACGGTGGGGTGCTGCCCTGGGACAAGGTGGCCGAAGGCTTCAGCTTTCGTGGTGAGCCCCTCTACTTCGCAACCAAGGCAGAGGGCATCTTCCGACCACGGCAGATGCAAGGCGGGGCGCTGTCCATCAAGACCACCGTCCCTCGGCGGGGGCGCATTGCCCGCTACGACGACATCGCCTCGGATGATGGAGCCTTCTTCTACCGCTTCAAGGGAGAGGATCCCCAGAATCACTCCAACCAGTTGCTCGCCAGGGCCGAAGCACTCAAGGCCCCGCTCATCTACTTCTATGGCGTGGCGCCCGGCATGTATCGCCCCATCTGGCCCGCGTACATTGCCCGCTTCGAGCCCCAAACCCTCACCTGTGAAGTCGTCGCGGACGAAGCCTTGCCGGTCGAACCTCCCGGGACAGCGCTCCACGACGCGACGGCGGACCGTATCCGCCGTGGGTACATCACCGTCCAGGCCAAGAAGCGCATCCACCAGGAGACCTTCAGGCTCCATGTGCTCGATGCCTACGGCTGTCGCTGCGCCATCTGCCGCCTCCCCCGCCCCGAGCTGCTCCAGGCAGCGCACATCCTCCCCGACCGGGATGAGCGCGGCGTTCCCGAGGTGCCCAACGGACTGGCCCTGTGCCACCTCCATCACGGCGCCTTCGACGCGGATCTGCTGGGCATCCGCCCGGATGGGCACATCGAGTTGGCTCCCACCCTTCGGGAGACACGTGACGGCCCTACCCTGGAACATGCGCTCAAGGCCTTTGATGGACAGCCCATCATCAAGCCCGTCCGGCAAGACCACTGGCCTCGCGAGCAGTTCCTGGAAGAGCGCTACGCCCGGTTCCTTCAGCGCGCGGCCTGACCTCCCTCAGAGCTTCTTCACCGCGTCGAGGAAGCGCACCTCGGTGACGACGGTGCCATCCTCGGCCAGCAGCTTCACGGGCAGCCACGCCTCGGCTTTGTCACCCTTCTGGCGCAGCGCGCCCTCCAACGCGGAGAACACCTCGGCGGGTGGCTCGCAGAGGGCATACACCTTGCCCCGGCCTTGGGAGCGGAAGTCCGCCTCCACCCGCTTCACGAGCGAGCGGTACGCGTTGGGCGGAAAGCGACGCAGGAGCCACAGGCCCGCGGTCAGCTCCGCCGCCGTCATCTGCACACCGAAGTAGAGAGCGCCCACGTGGTTCTTCGTGCGCCGCTTGAGCGGCACGGAGATGTGGGCGCGCGTGTCCGACACCTCCTCCACCTTGAGCCCCAGCCCGCCCGCCGCGGGGATGATTCGGGGCAGCGCGGCGCTCAGCAGGAGGTTCGCCGTGCCAGGAGACAGCTGCCGCAACCGCTCGAGGACGTCCATGGCTCGCATGGGTTTCCTCTAAGAGCTTTGGTCGCGCCCCGTCAACCCGGCCGTCTACAGTGTACCCAGGAGGGCACATGGCCCCGGACGCGGACGTCATCATCATCGGCGCGGGGGTGGCGGGACTCACCACGGCCCGAGCGCTCACCCGGGCTGGCGCCTCCGTCCTCGTGCTGGAAGCCCGAGACCGCGTGGGCGGGCGCACGCTGAGCCAGCCCGTGGGAGGGGATGTGGTGGACCTGGGAGGCCAGTGGGTCGGGCCCCACCAGCGCCACATCCTGCGGCTGGCGGATGAACTCGGCCTGAAGCGCTTCCCCCAGTTCCACCACGGCACCAAGGTGTTGGACATCCGAGGCGAGCGCCGCACCTACCGAGGCAAGGTGCCATCGCTGCCGCTGCTGAGCCTGTTGGATCTCCAGCGCTCCGTGTGGAAGCTGGACAGGCTCGCCCGCCAGGTGCCGTTGGAAGCACCCCACGCGGCGCCCAAGGCCGCCGAGTGGGATGCCCTTTCCCTGGAGGAGTGGAAGCAGCGGCACATCCCCACCTGGGGCGCCCAGGCAGCGCTGGACGTGGCCACGCGGGCCATCTTCGGCGCCGAGCCGCGCGAGCTGTCCTTCCTCCACTTCCTCTTCTACGTCCACTCCAACGGCGGGCTGATGCCGCTGGCGGAGATCGAGAACGGCGCGCAGGCCGAGCGCCTGGAGGGGGGCGCGCAGGGCATCTCCCGCAGGATGGCCGAGCCCCTGGGAGCGCGCGTGGTGCTCTCGGCGCCCGTGCGCGCGGTACACCAGGACGCCAACGGAGTCACGGTGCATGGAGAGGGGCGCAGTTGGACCGCCCGCTACGCGGTGGTGGCGGTGCCCCCCGCGCTCGCCGAGCGGATGGACTTCGGCGCGGAGCTACCGGCCACGCGCCGACGCGCGCACACGGAGCTCCCCATGGGCAGCGTCATCAAGATGGTGGCCACCTACGCCCGCCCCTTCTGGCGCGAGGCAGGCTACTCGGGCGAAGCGGTGAGTGACGTGGGGCCCATTCGGCTGTGCTTCGATGACTCGGGGCCGGGCGGGCACCACCCGGCCCTCGTGGGCTTCTTCCTCGGAGACACCGCGAAGGCCTGGACGCAGAAGCGCGCCGAGGAGCGCCAGCGCGCTGCCCTGGAATGCCTGGCGCGCTTCTTCGGTCCCGAGGCTCTCGCGCCCACCGCCTACGCGGACCTGGATTGGATCGCCGAGCCGTGGAGCACGGGTTGCTACGTGGGCCTGCCCCGCCTTGGGACGCTGACCGCCATTGGGGACGCGCTGAGGGCTCCGTGCGGCCGGGTACACTGGGCGGGCACGGAGACGGCGCGGGAGGGCTGCGGCTACATCGACGGAGCGGTGGAGTCGGGTGAGCGCGCCGCCACCGAGCTCTCCGCGAGAAGGTGAGCGCCGAGCTCACGGGAGTGAAGACCTTCGCCTCGCTGTTGCCTCCAGTCATGCCTGCGCTCGAGCACCTCCGCTTCGACAACACCTATGCCCGCCTGCCCTCCGCCTTTGGCGTCCGGGTAGCTCCCTCTCCCCTGGCGGATGCTCGCCTGGTGAGTGTCAGTCCAGAGGCGCTCCGGCTGCTCGAGCTGGAGCCCTCCGAGGCCCTGCGCCCGGAGTTCGTCGAAGTCATGGGGGGCGCACGACTGCTGCCGGGAATGGCGCCCATCGCCATGGTCTACGCCGGCCACCAGTTCGGCGTGTACGTGCCCCGGCTGGGAGACGGGCGCGCGCTGCTGCTGGGCGAGGTGCGCACGAGCACAGGTGAGAAGTGGGAGCTGCACCTCAAGGGCGCGGGCCCCACGCCCTTCTCACGCATGGGAGATGGGCGCGCGGTGCTGCGCTCCACCATCCGGGAGTACCTCTGCGGCGAGGCCATGCACGCGCTGGGAATCCCCACCACGCGGGCCCTCTGCATCATCGGCGGGAGCGAGAAGGTGTACCGCGAGGAGGTGGAGACGGGCGCCATGCTGGTGCGGCTGGCGCCCTCGCACGTGCGCTTCGGCACCTTCGAGTACTTCCACCACACCGGACAACGGGAGCACGTGGCGACGCTGGCCGACTACGTGCTCGCGCAGCACTTCCCCCACCTGGAGGGCACGCCAGACCGGTACGCCCGCTTCTTCGAGGAGGTAGCGGAGCGCACCGCGCGCCTGGTGGCACAGTGGCAGGCGGTGGGCTTCGCTCACGGGGTGTTGAACACGGACAACATGTCCATCCTCGGTCTCACCCTGGACTACGGGCCGTTCGGCTTCATGGACGAGTTCGAGCCCGGCTTCATCTGCAACCACTCGGATGACTTCGGGCGCTACGCCTTCGACAAGCAACCGCGCATCGCCCTGTGGAACCTGGCATGCCTGGCCGAAGCGCTCATGCCCCTCATCACCGAGGAAGAGGCGCGGGCGACGCTCGGCGCTTTCTCCTCCCGTTTCCACGCCCACTTCCTGGCGCGGATGCGGGAGAAGCTCGGCCTGCGCGAGGCGCGTGACGGGGATGCGGCGCTGTTCGAAGCGCTCCTCGCCCGGATGGCCGAGGCGCACGTGGACTACACGCGCTTCTTCCGTGCGCTGGGCCGCTTCGACTCCTCGCCCGGAGCGGGCAACACGCCGCTGAGGGACCACTTCCTGGATCGGGAAGGCTTCGACACCTGGGCGGAGGCCTACCGGACGAGGCTGACCGCAGAAGGCAGCGTGGATGCCGAGCGCCGCGAGCGCATGGACCGCGCCAACCCCAAGTACGTGCTGCGCAACTACCTGGCCCAGACCGCCCTCCTGCGCGCCCAGGAGGGAGACTTCTCCGAGGTGGACCGGCTGCGCGCGGTGCTGTCCCGTCCCTTCGAAGAGCAGCCCGAGCACGAGGCCTACGCCGCCGCGCCGCCCTCGTGGGGCAGGCATCTGGCGGTGAGCTGTAGCTCCTGAGTGCCTCCCGGGCAGGCAGGGAGCCGCGCCGCGCGCCTCCTCCAGGAGGTGCCTAGCTTGAGTGCGCGGAAGTCCACCTGCCCAGGAGGCTCTCACCTATGAGCGAACCATCCTCCGTCTCCCCATCTCGGCGCTCCCTGCGTGCGCTGGGGCCTGGATTCATCGGCTCCTTGTCCCTGACGCTCATCCACGAGGGCGCGCGGCGGGTGTTGGGGAATCCTCCACGCATGGACGTGCTCGGCAAGCGCTCCTTGAAGAAGGGGCTGCGCAAGCTCGGCCTCCGCCCCGCCCGTGGCCGCCGCCTGCACCGGCAGGCCCTGGTGGGCGACATCGTCTCCAACTCGCTCTACTACTCCCTGATCTCCGTGGGTCGGCCCCGGCGCCCCTACCTGCGCGGAGCCCTGCTCGGGGCGATCGCCGGAGTGGGCGCGGTGCTGCTCCCTCCTGTCCTGGGCCTGGGCAAGCGGCCGAGTCGCGCCAGCGCCTCCACCGCGCTGCTCACCGTGGCCTGGTACCTGCTGGGAGGCCTGGTCGCCGCGAGCGCCACTCCCAAGGTCCTCGCGGAGGGCTGAGCCGCCCACAGGCCGTGCTCAGCCCCAACCGCGCCGGGCTATGGGTTCAGCGGCTGCGGGGGCTGGGCACCCGGCTGGGACTCACCACTCTCGGGCGAGACGGGCATGGCCGGCGGCATGGAGGAAGTCACCTCGATGCGCACGGCGGTGGGCTCGCCCTGCGTGTCGCGGTAGGAAGCCCGCACCTGGCTGCCCTCCTGGATGTCTGCGGCCCGCCCCTGCTGTCCATCCACGATGATCTGCGTGCTGGGGCCCACCTGGAGGCGCAGCTGCGGCTCGCCCCGCACGCTCACCATCACCTCTCGTTCACTCGCCGTGAGTACCTCGCCGATGATGAGCTGCTCGCCCTGGCTCGGCGTGGAGGGCAGCGGTGCCTGCGCCATGGGCTGCTGGGCCGGTTCCGAGGCCTGCTCCGCTGCCTGCGGGCTCTGCTGTGCGTCCAGCGCGTCCTGCTGCGCCAGCTCCGACTCCTGCTGCCGTTGGGCTTCCAACGCGCTGGCCTGAGCCTCGGTCACCGTCTGCTGGGCCTGCTGCTGGGCGGTCTGGGCCTGCTGCTGGGAAGCCTGGGCCTCCTGGAGCTCCTTCTGGGCGCGACTCTCGGCCTCGGCCAGCTCCGTGCGAGTCTCCTCGACCACCTGCTGCGCCCGGGCGGCCTCCCGCTGCTGGTCGCTCGCCTCCTGCTGCGCGTTCTCCGCCTGGTCGAAGGCCTTCTCGGACTGCTTCTGGGCCTGCTCCACGCGATCGGAGGCCGACGCCTGCTCGCTCCCCTGAATGCTCCGTCCTTCCTTGCACCCCGCGGTGAGCAGCAACGCGGCAATTCCGGCCGACAACCACCCTGCGTGGAATCTCATGGTCTCTCCCTGTCCTCGAGTTGACAGGCCAAAGATGGAGCGCGCCTCTGGGGCGTGAATCCGAGCCAGGGCCCCACCTGTCCGCTGCCCCCTCGGCTGCCCCACAGGGAGCTATCCTCGCGGTCGGTTCGGCGTTATGGGCCTGGGTCCCATGCAAGCCTGTGGCCTCGACTTTGGAACCAGCAACACGGCGGCGGCCCTGCCAGATGGCACGGTGCTGCCCATCGCTCCCGACACCGCCGAGCCCCGCCTCTTCCGCTCCGTGCTCTTCTTCCCCGAGGACGAGCGCACCACCTATGCCGGCGCCCCCGCCATCACCCGCTACCTGGAGGACAACGCCGGGCGCTTCATCCAGTCGGTGAAGTCCTTCCTCCACAGCCGCTCCTTCCGCGCCACGCAGGTACACGGCCGCACGTGGACCATCGAGGAGCTGGTGGCGGTGCTGCTGCGCCGGGTGCGCGAGGCGGCGGGAGCCCAGACCGGCGCGCCTCCCGAGGCCGTCATCCTCGGCCGCCCGGCCGTCTTCTCCCCCGAGCCCGAGGCGGACGCGCTGGCCGAGCAGCGCTTGCGCAAGGCGGCGGAGCTGGCCGGCTTCACTCACATCCAGTTCCTCATCGAGCCCATCGCCGCCGCGCTCGCCTACGAGGCCCAGCTCTCGCGCGAGGAACTGGTGCTGGTGGCCGACTTCGGCGCGGGCACCACGGACCTGACGCTGATGCGGCTGGGGCCCTCGCGCCGCGGGCGGCCGGACCGCAAGGCGGACGTGGTGGGCTCCACGGGCGTGCGCATCGGCGGAGACCGCTTCGACGCGGAGCTCATGCGCCACAAGCTGCTGCCGCGCTTCGGCGCGGGCACCACGTACCGGGTGCGCGGCTTGTCGGACAAGCGGCTGCCCGTGCCGCAGCACGTGATGGCCAAGTTGCTGTCCTGGCACGAGATGTCCTTCATCCGCGAGAAGTCCACCCAGGAGCTGCTGCAGCTGATGCTGGAGTCCAGCGACAAGCCGGAGACGGCAGAGGCGCTCTACGACCTGGTGATGGAGAACCTGGGCTACCGGCTGTTCCGGACCATCGAGGCGACGAAGGTCCAGCTGTCGCGCGAGGAGGAGGCGACGCTGGACTTCGAGGAGGCGCGCATCTCGCTGCACGAGCGCATCACCCGCGCCGAGTTCGAGTCCTTCTGCCAGCCGCTGCTCACCGAGCTGGAGCAGTGTACCCAGGGCCTGCTGGAGCGGTGCGCGGGCGCGGGGGAAATCGACGCGGTGTTCCTGACGGGGGGCTCCTCGCAAATCCCCGCCGTGCGCAAGCTGTACGTGGACCGGTTCGGGGAGGCGCGGGTGCGCACCGCGGACGCCTTCACCTCGGTGGCCGAGGGGCTTGGCCGGGCCTGTGTCTCACTTGTTTCACCGGATTTGATAAACTCGTGAACCAGGGGGGCCGAGGGAGAAGGAAGGGTCAGGGCCACACATGGCGGGGCAGATTCTCGGGGTCTACTTCAAGAGCATCATCGGCACGATGTTGGCGTCAACGACGGAGCTGCTCTTCCCGGAGCACCGCAGACGCATCGCCGAGATGCAGGATGACCTCTGGTACCCCTGGGAAGACTACGTCCAGATGACCAATGACCTGCACGCCCGGCTCAGCGATGCGTCGCTGCAAGCCATCGGGCAGGCGACCACCGTGAAGACGCTTCCCCTCAACAAGGCCGCGGGGTTCGACTCGGTGGAGCGGGTGTTCCGCCGCTTCGAGGCGCTCTCCGCGGACGTCATCCGGGGCGTGCCCCCCGAGGAGTCCCTCCACACGGTCTCCTTCACGGAGGACTCGGCGGTGCTGGAGGGACAAACCCGCCTGCCCATTCCCCTGTTGCTGGGCTTCTTCCGCGGCATCCTCATCGGCTTCGGCCGCGTGCTGCTCTCCGAGGAAGTCACCCAGGACGGCTCCACCACGCGCATCACCCTGAAGTGGAGCTAACCCGGGCCCCTCAGGGGCCCACCTCCACCGTGCGCGACAACCAGTCCACCCCGCCGCGCCCGTCCCGCGCCACCACATAGAGGGTGATGCGCTGAGGCGTGGAGGGCGTGACGTACTGGATGGAGGGCTCGCCCGGCTTGCCATCCACCGGCTCCAGCGAGCGCAGCTGCTGCACCTCCCCGTCACCGGTGGCGAACCAGCTGTAGAAGACCTGCTCCGTGCGGGTGCCGTCAGCCGTCTCGTACTGCTCCAGGCTTCCCTCGGCCAGCCGGGGCACCAGCTTCACCTCGGTGCCGGGCGGCAGCGTGGCCGGCAGCGGCGCCTCGTCCAGGAGCAGCTCCTCCAGGCGCGGGTTCTGGTTGGGAGTCGCCGTCAGCC
The DNA here is from genome assembly GCF_034259325.1 of Hyalangium ruber. NCBI lineage: Bacteria > Pseudomonadati > Myxococcota > Myxococcia > Myxococcales > Archangiaceae > Hyalangium > Hyalangium rubrum. The sequence goes on from NZ_JAXIVS010000018.1 coordinate 123,985, forward strand.
GCAGGGTGAGCTGGCGCACCCCGCTCTCCTGGCCCTCGGGGGTGTCGCTGCCATCGCTCGCCTCATAGCCGACGAAGAGCGGGATGCCCCGCTCCAGCAGGGCGCGTACCGCGGGATCATTCGGGTCCAGCGGCGCGCCGCCCGTGCCCGCGTTGGCCGTCTCCTGCAGCACCTGTTGCACGTTCGGATCCAGCAGCGACAGCTGGCCTTCCGGCAGCGCGGCGCCATCCTGGCCCGGGCAGTCCAGCGCGTTGCCATAGGCATTGCCCGGCTTGCACAGCGCGAGCGCCACGCCCACCTCCCGCTCCTCGGGGGCCACCGCCAGCGCGGAGAACTGGATGGGCGGCGGCAGGGCGGGGTTGTCGGGGTTCAGCGTCAGCTCGGCGGGCTCGGCCTTGATGGCGAGCACCCGGACGCGGCGAATCTCACTCTGCTCCTCGAACGACGGGCCACACGCGGTCAGCGCCAGGGAGAGGGACACGAAGAGGGTCGCGCGCATGTCAGAAGCTCCCCTTGGCACCGAGGATGGGCAGGAGGGGCAAGCCCTCCAGGAACGCCGACTCGGTGTAGTTGTAGTTGTAGAGGATGCCCTCCTTCGCCGGGTTGTTGTAGGCGTTGGTCAGGTCCAGGTACACGTTGAGGTTCCAGGTATCGAAGATGAAGTTGCGGTCCACGCGGATGTCCAGCTGGTGGAAGTTGGGCAGCCGATCGGAGTTCACGCCTCCGAAGATGGGGATGAAGACGTCGGTGAGGTCATCCCTGCGCGCGCCGGTGATGGGGGTGCGCGGATTGCCGGAGGAGAAGCGGAAGCGCGCGCCCACCTCCCAGTTGGCTGTCAGCTTGTAGCTGGCGATGGCGGTGAGCACGTGCGTCTGGTCGTTGTCGAACAGGCGCGTCGCCTCACCAGGCCTGTCGCGGCGCTCGCTGCGGCTGAAGGTGTAGGCCACCCACCCGAAGAGGCGGTCGGTGAGATTGCGCCGCGCCAGCAACTCGAAGCCGTAGATGTGGCCAGTGCCCAGGTTGGTGAGGCGCTCGGGCACCTGCTGACCATCGCGCTCCACCATCGCGTCCGAGCGGACGATGAGGCGCTTCAAGTCGTTGTAGAAGACCTCGCCGCTGAGGAAGTACTCGGCCGAGGGCTGCCACTCGCTGCCGACGCTGTACTGGTAGGAGCGCTTGGCCCGCAGCTCCGGGTTGCCGAAGGAGGTGCTGGGCTCATCGTTGATGGCGGGCCCGTGGTACAGGCCCGCGCCACCCTTGAGTGTCACCGCGTCGGTGAGGGCGTAACGAACCGCCAGCCGAGGGTTGAGCGAGCGCTTGCGCACCTGCTGCTCTGCGAAGACGTAGCTCTCGCTGCGCACGCCGGGCACCACCAGGAGGCCCGGCAGCGGCTTCCAGCGCGCCTCCACCCAGACGCCGGGGAAGTACTGGTAGTAGGAGCCGTCCACGGTGAGCAGCTCATCCAAGAGCAGCGGCGAGGGAGGCTCGCCCTCGCGGGGCGGGGACTGGATGCGCGCGCGCACATCCGCGTTCGAGTAGTCGACGTCCAGGCCGCCCGCCAGGGTGAGCGCCTCGCTCAGGGTGTACTCGGCGGTGGAGCGCAGGCCGAAGTCCAGCGAGGAGATGCGCAGGTTGCGCTCGCCGATGACGAACTCGACGAGGGTGGTGCCCACTAGGCCCTGGCTCTCCACGGTGAGGTTGCCGGCCTTGTACTGGTGGCCCAGGCGGAGCTGGCTGAAGCCGGTGGTAAGCTCGAACTCGCCGTTGACGCTCGGGTCGTCATCGGCGGGACGGTCGAACACCAGGCCCAACACGTCATTGGAAGTGAGCCCCTGGAGGGTGAAGGTGTGCTGCTTGCTGGGCGTCCAGTGCAGCTTGAGCTGGGCGTCGTAGTAGCGAGGAGCCACCTGGATGGAGGGCCCTTCCTCGTTCTCGGGCACGAGCTTGAGGACCAGGTCCACATAGGAGCGCCGGCCGGCCACGGCGATGCCGAGGTTCTCGGTAATCGGGCCCTCGAGCACGGCATTGGATTCGATGACGCCCACGCCCACGGTGCCGTGGAAGCGGTCCATGCGGGGGGCACGGCTGCGCACGTTGATGACGCCACCGGTGATGTTGCCGTAATAGGAGGAGAAGTTGCCGGGCAGGTAGTCCACCGCCTCCAGCAGCTCCGAGTTGTAGACGGAGGTCAGCCCGCCGAAGTGGTACAGCAGGGGAATCTTCTGGCCATCCAGGAAGACGCCGGACTCGTTGGGGCCGGTGCCGCGGATGACGAGCTGGCCACCGTTGAAGGCGGGCCGCGCGACGCCGGGCAGGTTCTGCACCACCTTGAGGGTGTCGCCCTGGGTGCCGGGGATCTTCTGCACCTCGGCGACCTGGATGGTGGTGCGAGTCACTTCCTTGCGCTCGCGCTCGCTGCGCACCACGGTCTCATAGGGGCTGAAGACGCGCCGCTGCACGTAGTAGGTGGCCTGCGTCTCCTGGCCCTCGGAGATGGACTCCCGGGTGCGGAAGCGGTCATACCCGCCGACGATGACGAGCACCTCGTGACTTCCCACGGGCACGCCGCGGAAGGAGAAGCGGCCCTCCCCATCGGTGGTGGCTGTACGCGCCAGCTCGGGCAGAGCCACCTCGGCGCTCACGAGCGGCTTGCGGGTGCCCCGCTCCAGGGCACGGCCGCTGAAGTTCACCGGAGGCTCGGGAGCTCCCGCCGCTTCGCCACCTTCGGGAGGCGGCGGGGCGCGCCAGACGAACTGGTAGGCGTATTCGATGCGCACCGGGGCGGGCACGCCGTCTACCTCGGCGGGCTCGAACTCGAACTGGCGCACGGCGGCGACGGCGGCCTCATCGAAGCCCGGGCCGGCCGACTGCGTCACCTGCACGTCGGTGACGGCGCCCGCCTCGGAGATGTCGATGAACATGACCACGGTGCCCTCGAGCTGCTGAGCGAGGGCCTCGGGGGGGTACTGAGCCTCCACCTGGCGCTTGAGGACCGGGGCCTTGGTGAGCACCCCGGCGGGGGCCCCCGCATCCGGCGAGGGCGTACCAGCGTCCGGGGCCTCCTGGGCCACGGCTCCGGTCGCGAGGAGAAGACAAAGAACGGCGGAGAGCGTTTTCATGAGAGGGCGCGGGGGTCCGCGCCCCCCGTCTAACGCCCTCCGGCTTTGGGCGCGAGAACGATTTCGATGCGCCGGTTGAGACTGCGGTTCTCCGGACTGTCGTTGGGGGCGATGGGCTGGTACTGCCCGTAGCCGGCGGCGGAGAGGACGGTGGGGTCCACGCCGGAGTCCTGGAGGGCGCGTACGACGGCCATGGCGCGGGCCAGGCTCAGCTCCCAGTTGGAGGGGAAGGGGCCGTCCTTGGGCATGGGCACGTCGTCGGTGTGGCCCTCGACGCGGATGATGCGGCCCTGGACGGTCTTGAGGGCGGCGGCGATCTTCACCAGGGCATCCTGGCCCTCCTTGTTGACGCGGGTGGAGCCGGAGGCGAAGAGGATCTTGTCCTTGAGCTGGACGGTCATCCGGCCTTGGAGCTCGGAGAGCTGAATCTTCCCTTCGGAGATCTCCTGCTTGAGGCTCTGGGCGAGGTTCTCGTACTCGGAGCTCTTCTTCTCGAGGGCCTCCTTGGCCTCGGCGAGCTTGCGAGTGGACTTGGCGAGCTCGTCATTGAGGGCGGAGAGCTCGATGTTCTTCTGCTCGAGGGCGTGGCGCTCGGCGGCGGCGGCGGTGAGGCGGGACTCGGAGGTGGTGAGGCGGGAGGTCAGGGCCTCCTTGTCGCGCTCGAGGGTGGCGATCTGCTCTTCCAGGTGGCGCACCTTGGCCTCGAGGGCCTCTCGAGCGCCCTTCTCATCCTTGAGGCGGTTGTCGAGGTTCTCGGCCTCCCGGGCGAGCTCGTCATACTTGCCCTGAGAGACGCAGGCGGTGGCGGTGAGCGCCGCGAGCGCGGCCAGGGCCAACGTGGAACGCATGGATGTGAGTCCTCCTGAGGGACGGCGAGTAGGGCGGAGGAGACTACCGCCCACGGAGGGCGGCGTCAGGCACGGAGTTCAAGAGCCACTGCTCTTGAGTTCGACCTTCTCCACGAACTTCTTCTTGAGCGCATCCCGGTGCGCGGCGGAGTGCGCGTCGAGGTACATGACGAAGCTGCGTGAGTCCTGCTGGCACACGAACCACGCGTCCTCGCTCTCGGCGCAGGCACCGTAAGCATCATTGAACCAGTACGGCTCGAAACCCAGGCTGGCGCCGAAGCTCAGAGCCTCCCTCAGAGTGTCTTGCCGGTTATTGGCCAAGATGGCGTATCGAGGAGGGTCGGGCAGGCGGAAGGCCGAGAAGCCCTTGCGGTACAACAGGTTTCGGAACGACCGGGCGATGGTCTCTCCAACTCCCTTCTCCCAGTTTTCGACAACGATGGGCTCCCAGTTGGCTCGGCCGTAGATCAGCGTGCGAGCACCGCTCACACTCTGAGCGGCGATCGTGACCCCCTTGCGAGGAATAGAGGGTTTGCCGCGCTTCACCTGATCCTCATAAAGGCGCAACAGGGAATCGATGTCAGGTCGTGCGTCGTCGGCGAACCTGATGACGCGCTCTTGCCGTCCGAACTCCCGGAGATATCCCAGGTACAAGGGCGGGAGCGGTCTCTGGACCAACTCCAAGAACCTCTGGATCTGCTCCTCTGTCGCTCCCTCCCGAGAAAGAGACGCTCCTCCGGACAAGCGCTCCACGAAGTCGATAAAAGCGCGGATGTCGTCACTCGCGGCCGTGGAGATCATGCCAACTCTTGCCTGAACACGCACACCACCATGGTGTCCCCTTGACGCTGCTCACTCCTTGAGTTCGAGCTTCTCGACGAACTTCTTCTTGAGCGCATCCCGGTGCGCGGCGGAGTGCGCGTCGAGATACATGACGAACCTGCGCTGTCCCTGCTTGCACACGAACCACGCGTCCTCGCTCTCGGCGCAGGCGCCGTAAGCGTCGTTGAACCAGTACGGCTCGAAACCCAGGCTGGCGCCGAAACTCAGGGCCTCCGCCAGAGTTCCTGGCTGGTTGTTGAACAGGATGGCGTATCGGGGAGGGTTGGGCAGACGGAACGCCGAGAAGCCCTTGCGGTACAAAAGATTCCGAAATGATTGAGCGATGGGCTCTCCCACTCCCTTCTCCCAGTTAATAACGACGATTGGCTCTGGTTGTGCCTGCTCGTAGATAAGCGAGCGGGCCCCGCTCAAACTCTGGACTGCGATCGTCACCCCATTGAGAGGGATTTCGGGCTCGCCTTGTTGCACCTGGTCCTCATAGAACTCCAGCAGTGACTCGATGTCCTGGTGTGCATCATCTGCGAATCGAAGACCGCCCGTCTGCCGCCCGAACTCACGGAGGTACCTCAGATACAAGGGAGGAAGAGGTCTATGAACCAGTTCCACGAATCGCTGAATCTGTTCCTCTGTTGCCCCCACATATAGAAGAGGCACTCCCCCCGATAAGCGCTCTATAAAGCCGATGAACTCTCGAATGTCGTCACTCAGGGCCGTGGGGATCATGTTCGAGAACTCGGCAACTTTCTGCATTGTCAAAGGCACAGGAAAACCGGGTGCCAATTTCAAACACCCAGGCGGATTACCTCCAGACGCTCGGTGAACACTGGCATCGAGTCATGTTCCCGGAGCGTCACCACCTTGGCCCTCAAAGTCCACGAGAGAGTCCTTCAGCACAGGCTCACCAGGAGGCCATGTGAAAGCGATTTTGGGCTTCATGCTCCGATAGGAGATGAAATGCCACCAAGCCAGTGCCTCCTTGAGAGGAGCATATGCCTTCTGACGCCACACAGGGGGAGCATTCCGTGGAAGCCCATGCGCGACCAGGCGCGCTCCTTCCCGTCCTTCTCCAGCAGGCCCAAAATCGTATGACATCCTGAAGTCGCCTCTTGGAACAGTCACCCTGAGTTCCAGACCTGCTCGAGCGGAAGTCGATGGCAAGAACTCCGCTGAGACGGCCCCATACCGCTGAGCACAAACGCGTGTCGTGCGTGCCATCCAGGCAAAGTCCACTGGAGCTTCCAACTCGAACATCCTCTCCCCAGGGTATCTCGGCTCTTTTTCGGTCACCGACCGGCTCTCCTGCCAGTACCAATCCGCGAGTGCCGAAGCAAAGTGCCCCAGCACCCTCTCCGTGAAGGCATGTTGTCGCGGCTCAGCAGTGATGATGTCCAGTTGTGTGTATCCACCACCTTTGGGGAACTGGACGATGCCGACGGATGACTCTCCTTGCTCGTTACTGATGGCGCCGTTCTGGTAGGTCCATTCCTTCATGACTCTGTTCTTCGAGATGTCCACGAACTCGGGAAACCTCGCTGGCACCTTTCCCGGCGGAGCCAACTCCTCTTGGTCAACCCCGACCACCAGCTCCGGCCACCTTCGGCGCAAGCGCCGCACAAATCGACCGATCAGCCACTGGGGATCCGCTCGAACGAGGAAGTCATGATCCCAACCGGACATACGCTACCCGCACTTTCCATGGCCGGCCTGTCGCACGGTTCGCTTGGGCCGGTTGGATTTCTTGTTCCACTCGTTCTGAGAGACACGCGGCACGAACACATCCCTGTCGAAGTAGAGCGAAATTCCTGCCTCACCCCGCCCACCCGGAAGTTGCTTCACAAGGTCATCGAACTTCTCGTCAGCCACTTCAATCGCAAGGTAGTACTCGCGCTTTTCTGCTGGGATGCGCATGCGTGCAAGTTCGCCTGCCGATGATGTGGGTGGCATCGTCGTGACGTAGACTCCATAGGGGCGTCCCCCAGGAGGATTCGACGCTTTGAGATACCAGGTCCTCGAGTTCGCGGTGATGGCGTCGTAACCCGCCTTGCTCGTGTAGTGATACACGATGATGAGTCCCCACGGGTCAGCCCAGACATTCGGATCCGCAGCGTATCCATACAGACCGAGTCCTGCGTACAATCCCAGGGGATCCTGGCTGAGATATTGCTGCCGAGCAGGATCAAAATATCGATACCAGTTCTGGCGAAGCCCTGTCTCGACATCCTCGTACTGTCCTGGCCACCGCCAAGGGCATTCCTCGGAAGTGCCTGCCTCAAACGAGGAACTCCCGAGGACATCCATGTCCATCTTCCAGGCAAGCTGGCCAGTCTCGTCATAGAGCGCGGTCGTGGTTCCGAGATGATCTGGGACTGTCGCCCAGTACCGACCTGCTTGCTCCTTCGCCACAGGAGTAAAGGTTTCTGGCTCCCAGTACCAAGTCGTCTGCTCCTGATTGGATGACAACTCGTGCAGGAGGGTGTCTCGGTCCCAAACGAAGCGTATCTCTTTTTCTACTGACTCCTGGCCATCCAGCCCCACGCGCACCAGCGCCTTGCGCGTCCTTCGTGCGAAGGCGTCATACTCGAATCGCACACGCAGGCCATCCGGGCGCTCTACCTCCGAAAGGAGCCCGGCACCGTTCCACGTGTAGCGCCAGGTCTCTCCCTGGAGTGACACGCGCTCCGTCTGGTTGCCATCTTCGTCATGCGCATAACGGGTTCCATCAAGCACCTCCAGCCGACCTCCCGAGCCATAGTGCCGGTCGCTTCCTTTGGGCGATGAGTAGACGTTGCCGACAACATCCATCGCCCGGTGGAGCACTCCCGCTCCTGTCTCCTGACCGATGAGACGCCCACGAGCATCGTAATGGTAGTGCGTCGGTCCACGGTCGGCGTCGATAATGGCCGTGATTTGATCTTCACCGTGCCACTGATAAGTGCGCGTATCCAATCGCCGCAGGTGCCCCTGCGAGGCGTGGAGGACGGTGCGGCGTTCGACAGGACGTCCAGCTGGGTCCCGCTCCCACTCCACTCGGATTCCACCCGGTAATGCCCTCGCTGTCTCCAGTCCCAACGAGTCTCTTTCAAAGGTCACTGTCGAGCGCGAGTTGTCGACATGCGTCTTGCCAAAACGCAGGGCAGCCACCCCTCCAAGGTCGTCGCGCACCACCGCCATCCTGCCACCCAGGCTGGTCTCCATGAGGCTGCGCTCGCCGTGCGCGTCAAAGCGCGAAACCACGACATGGGCACCCTGTAACTCACGCAGCACGCGCCCCATGGCGTCCCGCTCTAGAATGATCTCGCTGGTCTCGTTCTTTGCACGCACCAGCGTGCCATCCGCACGGTAGGTGAACTCCGCTCCTGTTCCATCCGAGTGCAACACCCGCACCACTCGACCGTCTGGGTCGTAGGTGTACTGGGTCGACCTGCCGCTCGGCAGGTATGTCTTCTCCACCTGGCCAAGCCTGTCCCGCTGGTAGCTGCGGTTCCTGCCGTCGAACCCCTTCTCTTCTAGCACCCGACCACAAGCGTCGCGAACGAATGTGTATGTTTCTCCTGCCTCATTGATGGCAGCCGTCAGTCGGTCCTCGGTGTCATAGCAAAAACGAACCGTGGTGCCTGCTTCCTCGCGTGCGACAACCTTATGGAAGTGCCCGTAGGTCAGCCTGAAGTGCCGAGTGACATCACGCAGTTCAATGAGATTGCCCTCGGCATCATACGTCATCTCTTGGACGACGCCCGCGGGAGACTCGATGCGCACGATACGACCAAGAGCGTCATACCTACTGCGAAGTGTCGCCCCACGCGCGTCACGTACCTTCACCAACCGGCCCTGAGCATCGTAGGCGTACTCAGTCGTGACGCTGTTGCCTGTCCGAGCGAGGATCGGGTTCTTCTGCTCATCGTACTCTAGGTTGGTGCGAGGCCTTCCCGGCTCTTCCATCCATACCAACAACCCACGCTTCCAGCCGTAGCGGGTCCGCTCGCCCGTGGGCGTCACGCGCTCCACCAGATGTCCCTCGGTGTCGTACCCCCACTGCCACACCCCCTCCGCCGCATCCACAGCCCGCACAGGGAGTCCCTTCGCGTCGTAATCAACGCGTGAGATGGCACCGTCCGGACCTTGGCGCTCCGTGGGGTTGCCTCGCTCGTCATAGATTGTGACTTGCGAGTGCCCCAGAGCGTCCGTCTCTCTGGCCAACGCACCGCAGTCCTCGTCATAGGCGTACTCGGTGACGGCTCCGTGCGGATCCACCACCTTCACGACCATGCCCAGTTCGTCCAACTGGTAGACGGTGACGGCGCCCAAGCTGTCCTCCACCACCGTCTTCCGTTTCTGGAGGTCATAGCTGATGACGTGATCGTAGATGCCACCATCGCCCCAGGTGCGGACACATCGCGCGGCGGAGCCCAGCGCCTCGTACTGAAAGTAGAAGCTGAGGCCTGCCCGGTCCGTCTCCTTCACCAATAGGTGCCCTTGGTACTCGAACTTCCAGGAGTGGCCGGCAGCATCCACCACCTCCACCAGGTCGCCACTTGCGGCATAGATGTACTTGAGGTGCTTATAGAAGCCTGAGTCTCGGGAAAGGGGGAGCTTCACCTCGGCCAAGTGCCCCTGCTTGTCGTGTACGAAGGCAATCAGCCGGCCTCCGCAGTCTCGCACCTGCTCAAGGAGCCCTCGGGTGTCGTAGGTCAATTGGATGGAGTGATGCCGATCGCGGCTGAGGATGCGCTGAAGTTTTGCTCGCTGCGCGTCGCCTCCGGGCGTCGGTTCGAACTCGCGCACCACGCCGTCAGCAGACTCTACCTCCCAGCGGAGATTGCCGAGAGCACGCAGCGTCAGCCGATTGGTAGCGTCATAGACGTGCTGGCCGGCCCGAATGATCCGGTCAGGGAGGCCGTCCAAGTGGAACTCGATCTCCCGCCCATCCTCTGCCAGCAACACCACCCTACCGTGCTCCAGCCACACTTCCTGATTCAGGGAGTGGCTCCACCCGTACCCCAAAGGCCCATTCCTCCAAGCGAGAGAGGACGAATAGACACGCTCGAACACCAGAGGTAGCGGCCCAGGGAGTTCGAAGTCGATGTTGTCCGTGAACACGCGCCCGGTCGCCACATCCACCGGGTGGCCCGTCACGAAGCAGATGGCACGCCGGAAGCGGTCCCGGTATCGCTGGGGCGCAATGCGATCCGTCACGCTCCGCAGGGCCCTGCTGACTCGCGCCCAGCCACGGCTCCTGCGCTGAGCCGCTCGCAATGCTCGGAAGAGTCGTGCGCCCCCACGTGCCGCTGCCCTGAGCATTCTCATGGCGCCTGCCATCAAGAGGCTCTGCGCGATACCGGCCAGGTCCGGCACCATGGCCGGCATGTTCAGTACGGGCATCCCCTTGGGGATGGCCAACACCACGCTTGTCGGCAGCCGTACCGGGTCACTGCAACTCAAGGCGATATCGCCCAGCCGTACTCCCAGCGTGCCACCCAGGCTGACGTTGAGGCTTCCGAAGTAAAGCTCGGCGTCATTGCCGGGCATCCCCCTGGCGAAGGCCACGCCTGGCACTGGCAGATGCGGCATCGTCAGCTTGTTGGTGACGCTGGTGCCACAATTGGTGACCGGCATGCTGTTGACCAGCACCAGCCCAGGTCCTCCGCCTGTCGCCATGCCAATGGCCGCCCCAATGGCCAGTCCCACCGGATCGAACACCATGCCAACAAAGGGCATGGGCACGGGTGTCGGCACGGGCCCCGCGGGCGTGGGCACCAGGACGATGTGGATGTCGATGCCCAGGACCGGATCGAAGAAGGAACTCTGCAGCATGACGCGTCAGGCCTCCTGGACTCGAGGGGCGGGAGGAAGTTCCAAGGCGACAGCCTGGGCCTCCAGCGAATCCGCCTGGGCCTTGAGGCCGTGCTTGCGACAGAGGGCAGCCAGTTGACGCGCCGCCTCGGGTGCCGAGGAGGCGGACCGCTGGTCTGAAGGGGCCTTGTCGGCTGCCTCCAGTGCTTTCTTCCACGCGGCGGTAGCCTCCGCCACTTTGCCCGCACCCGCTAGGAGCTGGCCACACATGCGATAACCCTCGATGGCGAGCACGGGTGTGGCGGCTGCCATCCCTAGCTTCCCCGCCTCGGCATATGCACGGGCAGCCTCGTCGGACCGCTGGAGGATCAGGAGCGTGGAGGCCTGGGCGAGCTGCGCCTGCACCGCCAGTTCTGGGAGTTGGTGCGCCTCAGCGCGCTTGCGAGCGTCCCGAAATACCTCCAGCGCTTGAGCCGTCTGCTTCGCCTGGAGCACATAGCCTCCCAGCACCAACTCCATTGTCACGGCCTCTCTCTTCAGACCCGCCTTCAGGCACATGTCGCGGGCTTCACGCTGCGCCTGGACGGCCTGAGCGGCCTTCCCCTCACGAAGCGCATGAGCTGCGGTGAGCACCTTGAGGCGCAGGATCTGCTGGAAGCTCGGATCGAGCAGGGCTGGCTCCAACATCAGCTCCCGGGCCATCTTCTCGCGCTGGTCAACGGCCAGAGGCTGAGGGGCTCCTTTACGAGGTGGCGGAGCCTCTCGTGGCCCTGCCGCCCCCACCACCTGCGCTCCCGTAGCACCCACGGGCGCCGAGGCCATGGCCGCGAGCATCTGCGCCATATCCTGGCCCGCCTGCTTCTCGTCAGGCCTCGCATCCACACGCTCAGCCTTCTTCGCGAGGGCAACCGCCAGGGGCTCACAGTGAGTCCCATCCGTCTCCACGAGGATGAACCGGGCCTGCCTCGACTCCGCGCGCGTCAGCAGGCTCTTCACATCCGAAGCCCAGTGCTTCGGATCGCGCACCCAGACCGGTGCTAGCACCAGCACCATTCCATCGAAGGGTGCGGTAAGGCTACGCAGCGCCCCGTCCACCTCCAGGCAGAAGCGTGCCAACGCGCTCTGGGCCTTCGGCACGGCCCCAAGCTCCGGCACGGAGACGCCCTCCCCCGCCTCGGCCAGCAGCGTGCGCAGTTCCTCATAGTCCTCGCGCAGCTCCTCCGCGCGCCCTTCCCACCCGTCCTCCCCATCCTCCGTGGGCGTCTCCAGCACGAAGAACGGCGAATGGTTGTCCCCGTGGTGCTCCCCCGCTGCGATGTGCTCCAGCACGGCCAATCGCAAGGAGGGATCCGTCGCCACATGCAGGAGCCGCACGTCCCGGTTGATAATGAACCGCTGTACCGCCTCGACCACCCGCGTTAGTGGCTGCGCAATCGAGTCCATGTCATCCCTCGGTAAGCGCTAGTTGATCTTCACGATCGCGCCGGTGATCTCGTGGAGTGCCTGCGCCGAGGCAGCGATCTTCGGTCCGGAGGTCTCCACCCCCAGGGGCGAAACCTTCACCGAACTCGCCGCCGAACTCGCCTTGACCTCCTTGACACCAGACAGCTCCACGGTGCCGTCGCTCTTGAGCGTTACGCTCGCCGCGCCGCACACCAGGGAGATCTCGCTCACGGCCGTCACCTCGATCTTGTTGCCATCGAACTTCATCTCTCCCGAGGTGTTGTGAATCTGGATCTTCTTGCTCGCCCCGTCGACGGTGATGCTGTCCTTGAGGGTGACGCTCACTTCGCCCTGAGAGGACTTCACCTCGACATCTCCCACCATCGTGTACTTGCCGACCACGTGGTCGGCCTTGTCCCCGCCGACTTCCAGCGTGTCCTTGCTGTCGATGGTCTCCTCGCGGTCTCCCGTAACGAGGAGCTTCTCCAGCGTATTGACGGTGGTGTCGCGGCCCCCGTGCAGGGTGAGCTTCTCCTGCCCCGTCACCTCCTCGGTGCGTGTGGCCTGGACGGTGATCTTCTCGTCCTGCTCCACCGTCTCGGTACGCTTGCCTTTCACGGTGGTCGTCTCGTCCATGTCCACCGTCTTGGTTCGCTTGCCATGGACGGTCATGGATTGGTCACCGCCCACCGTCTCCGACTGCGAGCCATCCACCGAGTTCGTCTGGTTGGCCTTCACCTGGGTGGAGTGGTTGTGCAGAACCACCTCGTTGAAGTCCTTCTGCGCGTGGAGGAACACCTCCTCCGAGTCGGCGGCATCCTCGAAGCGCAGCTCGTTGAAGCCTTCCCCTCCTGGCGTGCTCGAAGTGCGGATGGTGCTGCGTGTCTTTTGATCCGGCAGCGCGTAAGGCGGCGCGTTCTGCCCGTTGTACACAGAGCCCACCACCAGCGGCCGGTCCGGGTCCCCCTCCAGGAAGTCCACCAGCACTTCCATGCCGATGCGCGGTAGGAAGACGAACCCCCAGCCCAGGCCACTCCACACCTGAGCCACGCGTAGGAAACACGAACTCTTCTCGTCCTTCTGCCCCGCTCGGTCCCAGTGGAACTGCACCTTGATGCGGCCGTGCTCGTCCGTGAAGATCTCCTCGCCAGAGGGCCCTACCACCGTGGCCGTCTGCAGCCCCGCCATGCGCGCACGGATACGACGACGCTCGGAACGGAAGGGCGCATCCAGCGGAATGCACTCGAATGTATTGCGGTAGCGCTCACGCGCGGTGCCTTCCTTGGCCTCCTCATGCGTATCGCTGGTGAGCTCCTCGGGTGCATGGCCGTGGTGCTCCACGCGGGTGAGGAGATACCACTGGTCCAACGCGGGGTTGCCATGCCCCGTCAGTTCGAACATGAAGCCCGGGGTGAAGCCGGTGACATAGCCCGCACCGTGCCCATGCTTACCCTGCACATGGAAGGCCTCTCGGCGCAGCGTCTCCTGCTGGGACTCGTGCTTGTACTTCTTCGCTCCCGCGTCGTACGGCCCCAACAGGGGTGCCGGATACTCGTAGGATTCGCGGTCCTTGCCCTGCCCGTCCTTGGCGCGTGCCTTCTTCGTCAGGTCCAGCGCCGGCTGCGTCCAGTCGAAGTCCCGCACCACCACGCTCGTGGTGTGCAGTTGCTGCGAAAAGTCGAAGTGCCGCAGCGCCTCGTCCTCGGCAGTGGACGCCTCGGGTCCCTTCACGGTGATGGGGCTGCCACCCACCGGCTCGCACGTGGGGCACTGCTCGTTGGCCTCCGCCAACACCAACTCCTCCTTCTCTCCGGTGTGTTCGAAGTAGAAGAAGATGCCCTCCTCCTCCATGAGCCGCAGCGCGAAGTCCAGGTCCGTCTCCCGGTACTGCACGCAGTACTCACGCGGCAGATACTCGCGCGTGAGCTCCAGCCGGACGGTGCGCTCGTAGGGCTGTAGCCCCTCGGAGAGCACCTCCTCCAGGATCTCCGGCACCGTCTTCTCCTGGAAGATGTAGGAATCCTTGCGCTGCGACAGCGCCCAGAGCGCCGGCACCACATGCACCCGCGCCAGCAGGTGCCCGGCCTTGGTGCCCGTGTGCTCCACCCGGTGGATGATGCCGCACAGGCGCCGTGAGGCCGCCTCGCGGGAGATGACCACCTCGGACGAGGAGCCCAACAGCCCGTCCACGTCCGCGCCCAGGTTCTCGTTGGCCAGATCCACCGTATACGCGTACAGCTCGGACAGCCCCTCGCGGGCGTGCAGCTCCACCACGCGCCAGGTTCCACCCGGATCCGCATTGGACTCGAAGCTGAAGCGGACCTTCTCCGCGGGCTTCAACCCGCCAGCGATGGCCTGTGCCACCTCGGACAGCGCCTCCACTCCCCCCAAGGCGCCCACCACGCGCTCGGCCACGTCACGCGCCTGCCGCGCCACCTGCCCCAATTGCTGCGTCGCCTGCTGCACCTCGGGGATCTGCCCCAAGGCCTGCTCGAGCTGGCGCACCTGCTTGACGGGGACCTGCCCTTCCCGGGCCTGGCGTACGGCCTCCTGGACCTCGCGAGCCACTTCCTGGCCCTGCTCCATACGGCGCAGGACATCGTCGGAATCCGACATTCAGAAGCCCCCCTCTGCAAATTCGCGGCGTCCCCCGCTTCATATCGCGTCAGACTGACGGACCGAAAGGAGCGTTCATGCGCCGGGTGTGCCCCTCTGTCCTCCTCGTGATGCTGTGGGTCGCCACGAGTGCCAGCGCGGCGGAGCCCACGCTCGTCTTCATGACGGACTTCGGTCAGCGCGACGACTCAGTGGCCATCTGCAAGGGTGTCATGCTCGGCCTAGAACCCCGGCTGCGGATCATCGACCTATCTCACGACGTCGAGCCCTTCTCCGTGCTGGACGGAGCGCGCTTCCTCGCGGGCACGGCGCCCTACTACCCCGAGGGCACGGTGTTCGTGTCGGTGATTGATCCGGGCGTGGGCAGCACGCGCAAGGCGTTGGTGGTGAAGACGAAGCGAGGGCAGTTCTTCGTGCTCCCGGACAACGGCCTCATCACCCTGGTGGAGCGCCAGCAGGGCGTGGCGGAGGCGCGCGTCATCACCCACCGCGACTGGCTCCACGGCGGAGCGCTCTCCTCCACCTTCCACGGCCGCGACGTCTTCGCCCCCGTGGGCGCGCGGCTCGCGCGTGGGGACGACTTCACCCAGGTCGGCCCACCCGTGACCGACTGGGTGAGGCTGGAGATCCCCGAGGCCCGGCTGACGGACACGGCGCTGCAGGGCACCGTGCTCGCCATCGAACACCCCTACGGCAACCTCGTCACCAACGCGGACGGCGCGCTGCTCGCGAAGCTGGGCTACCAGCGCGGAGACACCGCGAAGGTCACCTTCGGCAAGGGCCGCGAGCTACGCCTGCCCTGGGTCTCCACCTTCAGCGACGTGCCGGTAGGCAAGCCGCTCCTCTACGTGGACTCCCGGGGACGCATCGCCTTCGCGATCAACCAGGGCAGCTTCGCCCAGGCCCAGGGCATCCGCCCGTTGATGCCCTTCGTGCTGCGCCACAAGTAGCCGGCGCTATTTAGCGCTCGAAGACAGGGTTCTTGTGCAGCCACGCGGTGAAGAGCGCGTCGGCGAAGCCCTTGCCGGGAATGAGCACGCCGCCCGAGGCCTCTCCGGAGACGTGCAGCCCGCTCTCCGGCACATAGGTGAGCACCAGGTTGTCCCCCTTGCCCACGTCCCTGAGCGACAGGAGCATCGCATCCAGGCTCTGCTGCATCGGCCCGGAGTGCAGCGCCTCGTTGCGCGAGAGCGCATGGCGCATGGCCTCCACGAGCTGGTCCCGGCGCACCTTGCGCATGAAGCGGAAGTGCAGGCGCTTGAGCTGGTTGGCGGCGATGGCCTCGGACTCCACGCGGGGAATCTCCTCCATGTAGAGCCCCCACACGTAGACGTTGAAGAAGAGCTTCTCCTTGAGGGCCATGTGCGCCAGCTCCAACCGCCGGCCCTGCAGCTCCAGCGTGTCGGGCATCTTCACGCCCGCCACCTCGCGTGCCTCGGCGAGTCCCGCCGCGAGCATCGCCCCCAACACCAACCACCGCGCTCCCGCCACCCAGCCGCTTCGCGCCATCTTCCCGCCCCTCCACCGCCTCACGGCATGGCCTCTGCCCCTCTCCCTCCTGAAGAGGGCCAGGGGGAGGATGTCCAAACCTCTCCACCAAGTCGTGAGCAACCCGAGTACCCAGGACACTGGGCACAGCCTCGGAACGTGGCCAGCGGCCCTGGCGCACAGGTGCATGAATCCCGACAATCGCGGGTCGACGGAAAGCTGCCCCATGAACAGGAGGGTACCGGAAGGGCCTGACAGGCCGTGCGCGGAGGGCAGAGCCCGCCTGCCTGATGGCCCCTCGGGCCTGCCTCCAAAGGGTGACTGGGCGACACCCACGGTTCTGCTCACCTTGCCGGTATGGCCCCCTTCTTCGATGAAGACGAACCGGACATCTCCCAGGCCCTGCTGGATGGGGTGCGCTCGGCCGCCCTGCCGCTGACGGGGGCGCCCACGGATCTGGATGCGCTGGTGGAGGGAATTGGCAACGCGCGCTTCGTCCTCCTGGGTGAGGCAACGCATGGCACGCACGAGTTCTACGCGATGCGCGCGGCGCTCACCCGAAGGTTGATTGCCGAGCACGGCTTCACGGCGGTGGCGGTGGAGGCGGACTGGCCGGACGCGCTCCGGGTGAACGCCTTCGTCCACGGCGAGGGAGGGGACACGGAGGCGGAGGGAGCGCTGGGGGACTTCCACCGCTTCCCCCGGTGGATGTGGCGCAATCAGGAGGTGGCGGAGCTGGTGCGGTGGATGCGGGCGCACAACGCGACCCAGCCACCGGAGCAGCGGGCGGGCTTCTACGGGCTGGACCTCTATAGCCTGCACGCCTCGCTGCGCGCGGTGGTGGACTACCTGGAGAAGGTGGACCCGGCGGCGGCCCGGAGAGCACGGGAGCGCTACGCGTGCTTCGAGCACTTCGGCGAGGACCCGCAGGCGTACGGGCACGCCACGGCGTACGGCTACGCGGGCACCTGCGAGGACGCGGTGGTGGAGCAGTTGATGGAACTCCAGCAGCGCCGACCCCAGGGAGCGAGGGACGAGGACGCGCGCTTCTTCGCCGAGCAGAACGCGCGGCTGGCGCGGGACGCGGAGGCCTACTACCGGACGATGTATGCGGGCCGCAACGAGAGCTGGAACCTGCGCGACACGCACATGGCGGACGCGGCGGACGCGCTGGCCGAACACCTGTCCCGGAAGACGGGCCGGAGCGCGCGGATGGTGGTGTGGGCGCACAACTCGCACCTGGGGGATGCGCGGGCCACGCAGCTCGGAGACCAGGGCGAGCTGAACCTGGGGCAGCTCCTGCGCCAGCGCCACGGCAAGGCCGTGTACAACGTGGGCTTCAGCACGTACACGGGCACGGTCATCGCCGCCAAGGAGTGGGACGGACGGGGCCTGCGCCGCCGGGTGCGGCCGGCACTGCCGGGCAGCTACGAGCACCTGTTCCACGAGGTGGGCCTGGGGCGCTTCCTGCTGCGCATGGAAGACCTGGGCGAGGCGGCCTCGGGCCTGCGCGAGCGGCGACTGGAGCGCGCCATTGGCGTGGTGTACGCGCCGCGCACGGAGCGCTGGAGCCACTACTTCCTGGCGGACCTGCCCGCGCAGTTCGACGCGGTGATGCACTACGACGAGACATGGGCGCTCACGCCGCTGGACAAGGACGCCGGCCACGAGGAGGAGGACGCTCCCGACACCTACCCGTTCGGCCTGTAGCGCCAGGCTGGGGTACTGTGCCCTTCCCTGCCCATGAGCCTCCTCCTTCCCCTCGCGCTCGCCACGGTGGTGGCGACCACCCCCACCGTTGAAGGCCACTGGGAGGGCACGGTCATCTGCCCCCCTCCGGTCCTGTCTCCGGGCCAGCCTCCACAGGCCTTCGCGCTCCATGTCCTCATCGCTCCGGGGCCCCAGGGCTTCCAGGGCCTCCTGAGCTCGCCGCAGCCGGGGATGTCCGCGGAGCTGAAGTCCGTCACCGTGAAGGAGGAGCAGCTTCGCGTCACCGCGAACGTGCCCCAGAACTACCAGGTCGTCCTATCCGGAGAGCTCGACGGCCCCTCCTGGGCGGGGACCCTGACCCAGGGCCCGCTCTCCTGTTCCGCGACGTTCCAGCGCCTCTCGGACCTCCAGCGGAAGACGCTGCCCATTCCCCCCCTGGCCCAGTCCCAACCGAAGTGGAGCTGGATCACCGTCGGGGAGATGGTCTTCCGTTACTATGGCGTCATCGTGACGAAGGACACCGTGGCCTCTTCGTCCCAGTGCAACATCGTCCGCGCGCTGTACTCGGGCAGCGAGCAGTTCCAGTGCAACTCCAACTGCAGCCTCTGCGATTCCATGGGCGGTGGAAGCACCCTCGAGGTGGCGGGGATGCTGACGGCTTTCCCCCGGAAGCTCGCCACCACCGGGCGCCAGACGCCCAAGCTCTTCGCCGCCGGAGCGCCCGTGCTCCCGGCCAGCGACATGCTGCGAGAGCTCGAGCAGGGCAACCCCGTCCTGGTGGGACTCAGCCCGGGCGCGTCATCCGCGATTCCGGCGAGCCTGGACCGATTCCTCGCGCCCATGCATGCCGCGCTGGTCGTCGGCTACCTGAAGACCTCGGCCGAGACGTGGTACCTCGTCAACGACCCCTACCCGTTCTCGGATCCCCTCACGAACCCCTATCTGCAGCAGCAGGGCGTGCCCGTCATGGGCCTGCACCAGGGCGCACCGGTTCCGGTGGCGTATTGGATTCGGGAGAGCGCGTTGAAGTCGGGCTTGCAGTGGAGCGAGTCGTTCCTGCTGCGCGCGGAGCCTGGGGCTGCTTCAGGTGTGCCTCGATCCGACCCTTGAAATCGGGCAGCAGTGCGTTGGGGATGGGGACGGAGAGGTTGTACTGGGCGATCTTCCAGCCCGTCCCCTCCTTCACCAGCACCCCCGAGCCTCGGCACGGCCCCATGTTGGGGGTGTCGAGCGCCTCGTCGAACCAGGCCACGGCGCCATCCTTCGACAGGGAGATGTTGCGGGACACGGCCTTGAAGCTCCACGCCTTGCCGCGCGCGAAGAAGGGCTTGGCCCACACCCGGAACGCATCGCGCGTCCACCGCTCGGTGGCATCCGTGCCCAGGAAGACACCGTCCGCGGTGAAGTGGCCGAAATAACGCGCCTCGTCCGCCTCGGCGGCGGCCTTGTGCCAGTCATCCAGCACGGCGGCGATGGCGGGGCGCGCATCCGCCTTGCCGGCCTCGGGGGTGGCGGCGGCGAGTGCAAGACACAGCAGGGAGGCTATGGACACGGAGTGTCTCCGGGATGGAGGGCGTTCACGATATGAAGCGCGAGGGCCCAGGCCCTGGTCAAGCCGCACGGCGGGAAAGGTGACACACGTGGTTCTCGAGAGCTTCCAGGTGGGTGCGGGCGAGGTACCCACCGTGCTGCTGCACGGCTTCCTCGGCTCGGGGCGCAACCTGCGCTCGCTCGCCACGGCCTGGAGCGAGGCGGATCCCCGCCGGCGCTTCCTGTTGGTGGACCTCACCGGCCATGGCACCTCCCCGCCCCTGCCGCCGGGCGCGGACCTGGACACCCTCGCGAGGGACGTGCTGGAGACGGCGCGTGCCAAGGGCTTCACCGGGCCGCTGGAGCTGGTGGGGCATTCACTGGGAGGCCGGGTGTCGCTCGCGGCGAGCCTCGCCGCTCCCTCGGAGGTCGCCAGCGTGACGCTGCTGGACATCACCCCGAGCCCCGTGCCGGTGGACCTCTCCGAGAGCGGCATGGTGCTCAACGTGCTGCTCCAGGCGCCGGACAGCGCGCCGAGCCGGCGGGAGATGCGCGCGGCGCTGGTGGGCCGAGAGCTGTCGGAGCCGCTGGCCGACTGGCTGGTCATGAACCTCACCTCCACGCCCGAGGGAGGGGTGCGCTGGCGCTTCGACCGGCAGGCGCTCTCCGAGCTGCACGGGCGGGTGAACGGAACGGACCTCTGGCCGGCGGTAGAGCGTCCGGGTGCGCGCGTGCGCTGCATTCGCGGCGGCCGTGCGCGCTATGTGTCGGACGCGGACGTGCGGCGTATGGAGGCGGCCGGCTGCCCGGTGGCCACGCTCCCGGAGGCGGGGCACTTCGTCCATGTGGATGCGCCCCAGGCACTGCTGCGCTGGCTCATGGAGGGCAAC
The DNA here is from genome assembly GCF_034259325.1 of Hyalangium ruber. Lineage (NCBI taxonomy): Bacteria > Pseudomonadati > Myxococcota > Myxococcia > Myxococcales > Archangiaceae > Hyalangium > Hyalangium rubrum. The sequence continues at coordinate 144,262 of NZ_JAXIVS010000018.1, forward strand.
TGACGCAAGAGGCGCTACGCTTCCCGTCTCCAGGCTCTGGCTTCTCGTGTGAGGATCTCTTCTCGATGATGGATGCACCTGTCGGACCCGCCTCACCCCTCTCGGACAGCGAAGTCACGACGCTCCTGGAGCGCACCAGCCGCACCTTCGCGCTCGCCATCCCCTTGCTCGAGCAGCCCCTGCGGCGAGAGGTGGGCCTGGCGTACCTGCTGCTGCGCGTCGCCGACACGCTCGAGGACGCGGCGACATGGACGCGGGAGCAGCGTCGCACGGCGTTGACCGAGATGGAGGTGCTCATCGAGGGTGGCGCGGGCCCGGGAGCCTCCGAGCTCGCTCACCGCTGGCTGGCGCTATGCCCCTCCGAGGACGCCGGCTACCTGCAACTGTTGGAGCACACGCCCCAGCTCCTCGCGAGTCTGGAGGCACTGCGCCCCGAAGCCGGCGCCATCCTGCGCCAGTTCGTGCTGCGCACCGTGCGCGGCATGCGGGAGGTGCTGGCCCGTGCCACCGAGCAAGGCCTGCTGACGTTGGGCTCCCTCGAGGAGCTGCGCGCCTACTGCTACGTGGTGGCCGGACTGGTGGGCGAGCTGCTCACGGAGCTCTTCCTCCTGGATGAGCGCCTGACGACGTCCGCCCCGAGGCTGCGCGCCCTTGCGCCCCTCTTCGGCGAGGCGCTGCAATTGGTAAACGTGCTGAAGGACGCGACGCAGGACCGCGAACAGGGTCGCTCGCTGCTGCCCGAGAGCGTCCGGCTGGAGGATGTCCACGCGCTCGCCGCGAGCGACATCGTCGAGGCGGCCCGCTACGTGCGCGTCCTCCACTCCGCGGGAGCCTCGCGCGGGGTGCTGGCCTTCACCTCGCTGCCGCTGCAGCTGGCGCACTCGTCGCTCGAGCTGCTGTCGCGCAAGGGCCCCGGCGCGAAGGTGTCCCGCTCGGAGGTCGCCTCTCAGATGGAGGCGCTCCAGGAAGCGCTCCAGCGCGGCGTGCTGCCGGACGATGTGAACCGACTCGCCCAGGACAGGTGAGGACGCGGACGTGATGCGCCAGCTGCTCGACCAGCTCTACAGCCGTGACGCGAAGACCTCTGACTCGGCCCGGGAACAGCTCATGTTCCACAGGACGAGCACCGAGGAGGACGCCCGCGCAATCGTCGAGGCGCTCTCACGCGAGGCGCCCAGCCCCCGGTCCGCGTACGACCGGCCCGAAGGCGTCCTCCTGGGCCTCATCCAGTCCCCCGGCAGCCAGGAGGCGATGGAGTACTTCCGAGACCATGCGCCCGCCGCCATCATGGCCGCCTGGCCGCGACTGGCGGAGCGGGACCGCGGCTTCGCGCTCAAGGTACTGGCGATGATCGGCTCCCGGGAGGGCCTGGCCTTCGTCGCCCGCACCCTGGCCGAGCCCAAGGGACCGAGCGACTACATGGTCTCGTTCGCCCTGGAGGCCATCCCCGCGGATACCGAGCACGTGGAGGCCCTCTTCCCGACCCTGGAACCGGTGCTCGACTTCGAGGACGACCGGGCGGTGATGGTGCTGGACTTCGCCAACCGGCTGGCGATGGCCGGGCGGCTGCGTCCCCACCCGGCGGCGACCCGGCTGGACCGCCTGCAGCGCGTCATCGAGAGCGAGGACGAGGGCCGCTACGGCCACGCCATCTCCGCCTGCTACGCGCTGGCCTCGATTCCAGGCGCTCGGGCGCTGGAGCTGTTGGAGATCGCCTCCCAGCACCCTGATCCGCTGGTCCGGATGGAGGCGCTCTACAGCAAGGTCCGGCACGGTGCTCCCGACGCAGCGGAGGCCCTGGCGAAAGCCACGCTGGACCCGACGATTGCCCTACAGGCGCGGAAGTACCTGAAGGAGCTGGGCAAGGCGCACCTCATCCCCAAGGAGGCGAATGATCGCGCCTTCCTGGCGAAGGCGGAGATGATCTCCTGGCTCACGCACCCCAACGAGTTCGACGGACCTCCGGAGTCGATCGTCCTCTGGGACCGGCGGGTGCTCGACTGGCCTCCCACGAAGGACCGGCGCGAGCTGTTCCTGTTCCACTACCGCTACCCGGCCTGGAACCCGGAGGAGGAGCCCGAGCAGGGCGTGGGGCTCGTCGGCTCGGTCACCTTCAGCCTCACGAACCAGACGCAGCCTCCTCCGGAGGGGACTCCGGAGGACGCTTACGTGGCCCACTGCCTGTGGGAGCTGCGACAGGAAGGGGATCCGCGCGGCGAGACGCTGACGCCGGAGGCCACGCGGAGGCTGCTCGGCTTCAAGCCGAAGCTCGTGAGCTGATCAGCGCACCGTCCAGAGGGCCGGAGGGACGTAGGAGATGAGGTCCGGCCGCTCCACGGGGAAGAGGCTGGAGGCCCCACCCTGCAGCGTGCCCGCCAGCGTGGGCACCACCCGGAAGCTGGCCTGGAAGGGCACGCCGGCGTCGCGGGGTGGCAGGGAGAGCGTCAGCGCCCCATCCTCCACCTCATAAGAGGACACCTTGCCCTCGGCCACGAGGCGCTCGAGGCTCTGCGTGTCCGCCTGCGCCCCCGCTGGCAGCGCATAGCGCAGCTCGAGCGCCATTCCCGCCGGAGTGGCCGCCTGCAGCGCCACCTCCACGGGCTGGCCCACCTTCGCCTCTGCCGGCACCTTCACCGCCAGCTCCAGCCCCTGGCCCTTCTCGGACTTCCACGGCACATAGGCGCTCAGTGACAGCGAGAAGCCCAACCCTGGCACCGCGGGCTCCGCGCGCACCGTCCACGTGTGCGCTCCCGCCGAGCCCGGCGCCGCCGCCTCCAGCGCCAGCACGTCGCGCAGGGCCTTGGCATCGAAGGTGCCTTCGCTGAGCACCTTGCCATCGCGCTCGAGCACCACCTGCACCCGCGAGGGCAGCGGCTGGGAGAAGAGCGCCATCGCGGCCTGGAGGCACAGGAGGTTGGTGCGGCCATCGCCCCAGCCCAACCCCGGCTGGTAGCCGGAGAGCAGCGCCGTGCCCAGGTCCGCCATCGGCGCCTTGGCGTCTCCGGCGAGCGCGAGCACCGCCAGCGCCGTGGCCTCCACCTCGGGCGGCGCCGTCCCGTCCGCGCGCACCACGCCGGGCTCCACCGGCAGGGACACCGCGCCGTCCTCGCGCTTCTTCAGCGCCTGGCGCACCTGCTCACGCAGGCGCTCCTGGAGCGAGCCCGTCACCCCGCCGCTGGCCAGCACGGCCGCCGCGGTGTAGCCCTCCTGCACCTGCGAGAGGTTGCGCTCGAAGGCGCCGAGGGCCCGCGCGCTGAAGGCCGCAGCCCGCTGGCTCCCGCCCTTGGAGGCGCTGGAGGCCGCGCGCACCGCCTGCGCGCAGTCGGCGGTGGCCACCAGCAGCCGCTGCAGCGTCCACCCGTCCGCGCCCTGGCAGGTGCCATCCGGGCGTTGCGCGTTGGCCACCTGCGCGGCCAGGCGCTCCCCGAGCCGCGAGAGCACCGGGTTGTCCGGGTGGGTGAGCGCCGCCTGCGCCAGCAGCGCCGCGGTGGGCACGTCCGGCGAGCGGCCCGCGCGCAGCACCCGCTGCCCGGCCACCATGGACATGGCCTTGAGCGCCTCGGTGTCCGCCGTCTCGCCCAGCGTCTTCAGCAGCGTGGGCGCGCGGCCCGACAGCAGCAGCGCGTAGGCATCCTCCGCCACGCCCCCGCGCCCGCTGGCGGCGGCCAGCTCCGCGCGCAGCACGCCCAGGGCGCCCGGGTACACCAGCAGCCGCACCCGCTCGCTGCCGGCCTCCACCTCCGCCGGCCCCTCCAGCGTGAGGGTGCGCGGCGCCGCGAGCGAGCCCCCGCGCGTCTGGCCCACCGGCCGCCCGGTGGGCACCACGTCGAAGCCGCGCACCACCGCGTCGGTGGTGCCCAGCGAGGCCCGCACGGAGACAGGGCCCGGCTGGGTGGCCTTCAGCGTCACGTACTCCACCACGCTGCCCTGGGCGGGCACCCGCACGGTGCGGGCGGCATTGCCCTCCACCACCGCGCCCTCGGCCGAGAGCTTCAGCGGCTGCTCCACCGCTCCGCCCGTGGTGTTCACCACCTGCACGGGCAGGCGCACGGTGTCCCCCGTGCGCAGGAAGGCGGGCACCACCGGGTCCACATAGGTGGGAAGCGTGCCCGCGAAGCTCGTCACCGCGCCCGCCTGCGCGCCCGAGCGCGAGTGCCCCAGGGCCAGCACCCGCCACCGGGTGAGCCGGTCCGGCACCCGCACCGGCACCGTCGCCTGTCCGGCCGCGTCCGTCACCACCAGCGGCTCGAAGAGGAATGTCTCGGGGAACCAGGCGCGGCTGGGCGCCGCCTCGGCCTCCACTCTGCCGAACTCATCCGCCAGCTCGGACTCTGGCTCCATCCTCGACGTCGCCAGGGGCATGGGCTTGGCCATTGGCATGGACTGGCGTCGCTTCTTCGCCGACACCTTCCGGTCCTCGCCGCCCCCTCCTTCCGCGAGTTCCTCCGCCGGAGGCGCCATGGCATAGCCCGGCGCAGCCTTCGAGGCATCCATTTCCATGTACGACGCGTTACCGGCGAGCGCGGGAGCGGACGCCATGAGCACGTTGCCACTGGACAGGAACAGGAAGCCGCAGGTGACTATGCCCAGCATGAACCCCGCGAACAGGATGCCGCCAATCTTCAGTGCGCGCTTCATGGCGCCTCCCGGGCGACCCACGCGCCCCAGTTCTCGACGTCCTCGGACAGCCGCGTTCCACCCACCACCACCACCCGCGGATCAGTGAGCGCGAGCAGATCCGGTGGCAGCCGCGACAGCTTCAACCGGCGCCCGTAGGCGTCCGTGACGCTCTCGCCGCGCTTCTCACAGGCACTCAGCGCCTGCTCCCACAGCTGGGCCATGCCGGCGGGGCTCAGCGTCTCCCCGGCGGGCGCCTTCTCCTCCCAGGTGCGCACCTGCGCCGTCAGCTCTCCCAGCACCCGGTAGAAGGGCTCGGCCACCTCCACCTCTGGCTCGAAGGGGCTCTGGGCGAGCATGGACAACGAGGGCTCCGACTCTTCGGGGCGCGGCACGCCCGTCACGCGCACCAGGGCCGCCGCCGCCGCGTTGGCGCCGCGAATGCGCCCCATGGCAAGCGCCTGCCCATCGAGCACCCCGAAGGCGGGGCTGGCCACCGCGGGCACGGGCCGCACTTCCCCGAGCGCTCCCGGCCCGGGAAGGGGCGCCAGTTGCGCCAGCCCCTCATCCACGCCGAAGAGGCCCACGGCGGCAGGGCCCTCCTTGCCCTCCACGCGGGTGCGCAGCAGCAGGCGGGCCACCTCTCCGGGGGCGTAGGCGGGCTTCTCCGGCGCCACCTCCAGGGCGAGCTGCGCGCGCGGCGCGGCGTACACCCGGGCGATCGCCTCGCCCCACCGCACCTCGGCCCAGCCCTCGAAGTTCGCGGGCAGGCGGAAGCTCGCCACGCGCGCGGCCTTCTCCACCTTGGACTCCAGCCGCTCCGCCCCCGCCTCCAGCCAGAGCTTCTCTGGCAGCTCGCCGGTGAAGCCCGGGCCGCGCAAGAGCTCCACCCGCACCTCCTCTCCACCACGCGCGAGCACCGGGGTGGCGCGCAGCCGCTGAGCGGGGAGCTCGGTGGGAGCCAGGAAGAGCTTCGTCGAGCCGGCGTCCTTGCCCTCCACCTGGGCGCTCACCATCAGCTCGTAGCCCAGGCGCGTCGTGGCCTGGGCCTGGGCCTCCTCCTCCGAGGCGTAGGCGGGCCGCGCGCTGAGGTACGCCACGCCCATCATGTCCGGCGGCGACTCGCCATCCTCGCGCGCCTGTCCCATCGGCAGGGTGACGCGGGCGAAGCGGGCCTGGAGGCAAGGAAGCACCGAGGCGGGCAGCCACTCCTCCCCCTCCTCCTTGGGAGCGGGCGCCCACCCCACCTCCACCTCGGGACGGTCCGCCCGCACGCGCCAGCGCAGGACCACGGGCGCTTGCGCCTCCTCCTCCAGCTTCGCGGGCAGGCACGCGCGCGCGTCCAGCGCCGCCTCCTGCAACGCCTCCTCGAGGTGGGAGGGCTTGGCGGTGACGGAGTTCACCTCCATCTCCAGCTCGGGGAGCCGCGGATCCATGACGGTGAAGCTCAGGGAGAGCATGCGCTCGCGTCCCGCCGACAGCGTGCGCCCTCGGGCCACCTCGGCGAGACAGGCCGAGAGCCGCCCCGGGCCGCTCACCACCTCGGCAACACCGCCACCGGCATTCACCCGCACGCCCAGGTGCGCCTCACCGGTGCCCATATCTGCCGAGACGAAGCGCGCACATGGATGGAACGCGGGCAGCCACCGCTCCAGGGCCACCTGGTCCTCCAGCGAGGGCTCATGCCCCGAGCCGAGCAGATCCATCGTGTCCGAGAACGCCACGGGCGGCGGAGGCGGCGCCCTGCGCACCGGCATGGGAGGAATGACGACGTTGACGGGGACGCCCGGATCGAACTGCAGGGCGGCCACGCCATCCTCATCGGCCACGGCGCGCACGCCAGTGTCACGCGGATCCCACGCGCGCTTGACGGTGAGCTCCGCGCCGGGCAGCACCTGCCCATCCGCGCTGGTGACGCGCAGGTAGACGCGGTTGCTGTAGTTCTGCACCAGGCCACCCTCCAGCTCCGTCACGGCGGAGACGGCGAGGGCATCCTCGGAGAGCAGCACGGAGACGCCACCCACCACCGAGTCTCCGGCGGGATCCACGGCCGTCACCTGGGCCGAGAGGGTCACCTGGCCACGCAGGTCCCCGGGCACGCGCGGCAGGCTCACCCGGAAGCGCCCGGCCCCGTCCGTCTTCGCTTGGGTGGGCAGCGCGCCACCGAGCCACTCCAAGGGCAGCGGCCACGCGCCGGAGGGGCGCCAGCCGAACGACACGCTCGCGCCCGCCACCGGCGCACCCGAGCTATAGAGCACCTGCCCCTCCACGGAGGGCGTCTCCCCCGCGCGCCAGAAGGGCTGGGGGCTGGAGGCCTCCACGCGGAAGCGCGGCAGGGTGAAGGGCTCCACTTGGAAGGAGGCCTCGGCGCTGGTGCCGCCGCTCATCCAGAGCACCCGCCAGGTCCCCGTGGGAGCACCGCGGTCCAGGGGGATGGCGCCGGACACCACGCCCCAGGGGCCGGCTGGGGCGCGCTCCTCCAGCACGGAGTCTCCGTTGGGATCCACCACCACCCACGTGCCGGGGCGCCCGTCCAGGGGGCTCAGGTCCTTGGCTCGCAGCGCGACGGCGCGGAACTGCACCCGGTGGCCGGGCTCATAAAGAGGACGATCCGTGAGGACATGGATGCGCGCGGGCGAGTAGAGGGGCAGCGTGGCCTCCACCGAGTCGGTGCCCAGGGGCGTGGTGACGCGGGCCCGCAGCCGGTAGTCCCCATCCGGCAGCACGGGCAGCTTCACCTGCCCCACGAGCGCGGCGTCATCCTCGCGCTCCCAGCCCTTCTCAGGGGAGAGCGGCGTCTCCTTGCCGGCGGCGTCCAGCAGCGTGAGCTGAGCCTCCGCCCGGCGTACCACCCGGGCCAGCAGCTCCTGGCCGGGCAGCTCCCCGACACCATGGGCCAGGGCCCACACGCGTACGGTGCCGGTGCGCTCGCGCGCCAGCTCCTGCACCTGCAGGTTCACCGTCTGCCGGAAGCGCCCATCCGGGCAATGTGCCACGCGCACGCCATGGAACAGCCAGGCCGACAGGCACAGCTGCGAAGCGGCGATCGCCACCGCCCCGAGCACCACCGCGAAGCCGCCGGCGAGAAGCCAGCGGCGGGTCCGGACCTTCATGTCTGCCTCCCCGACCCCCACTCTATGCCGGGTCGGGGGCAGCGTGCCCGCTCGCCTACTCCTACTCCAGATCGTTGCTCAACTGCTCCGGCTCGCCGTCCTGATCGATGACCCACACGTCCCAGGTGTCATCCGAGTCCATGTTGGCGTAGGCGCAGACGGAGAAGCCGTCCTTGGCGCCCTGGCCCACGGAGGTCAGCCCCTGGCACGGGTGGGGCGGCGGGGCCACCTGGCACCCCTGCTTGTCACAGGGCAGGCACTGCTTGCCCATGCAGTAGGTGTAGAGGCGCCCCTTCTCCGGCGAGAAGCCGATCTCCTCGAAGCTACGGCCCCACCGGTCCTTCTCCTGGAAGTAGACGCGCTGAGAGGTGAAGGCCGCCTTGAGGTTGGCCCGCACCTCGGACTGCTTGGCGCGGCCCTGGAACTTGATGAAGTTGGGGATGGCGATGGCGGAGAGGATGCCCATCATCGCCACGGGAGTGCCGCCACCGGAGAGCTGGTCGGCCAGCTCCTTCACCGAGCCCTCGGGCACCGTGAAGGCCAGGGAGAAGCTGTCCTGGGTGGAGGACACCTGGAGCGACTGGCGCGTCTGGGTCCAGTAGCCCTTCTCGTCCACCACTCGCTCGGCGGTGAGGGCGCTCGTGGCCTGCTTCAGCGAGGCTGGCGCGGTGGCGTCCGCGGCGACGGCCTTCTGCACCTCGGCCAGCCCGGCGGCAACGCGCTGGCGCACCTCGGCCTGATGGGTGTCGTAGTCGGTGATGGACTTCTTCACGATCGCATCCAGCATGCCGATGTCCTTCGGCGCGGCACCCTGCACGTTCAGGCTCAGGCGCACCGCATCCCGGCCGGTGAAGGCCAGCCGGCCACGGCCCTTGGCGCCCAGGTCCACGCGCAGGCCCACCAGCAGCGGCGCCTCGCCGGGCGTGGCGGCCGGAGCGGTGGGGGGCGGCAGCGCCTCGAAGGCGGTCAGCGCGGTGGGCGTGCCGAACAGCAGCAGGCCTCGCTTCGGGCGGATGCAGACGGGGGTGCCCAGCTCCGAACCCTCCACACACAGGTCCTGCCCGCGCAGGGCCATGCGCACCTCGGCGCCCTCGCGCCCCAGCTCCTGAGCCACGGCGCGGAGGATGGAGGCCACGCCCGCCAGCAGCTCCGGGTTCTCCGGCGAGCCCTCATCCACGGCCAGCGCGCCCACCACCTCGTTGGGGAGCACCTCCGGACCCTGGCGCAGAGCGCGATCGGTGGGGACGATGAAGGCGATGCGACGCACGCCCGGCCACTTCGCCCACTGGCGCAGCAGGGCTCCGGCCACGGAGCCCCGAGCGAAGAGGCGCGCCTCGGAGCCCTCTCCCACGGACAGCTGGGCCATGACGGTGGAGGCCATGCCCGCGAGCTGATCCATCGTCGGCCCCTTGCCGGCCAGCCCCAGGTCCTCGAAGGCATCCAGGTTCACCACCAGCGCACCGCCGGGCCCGGGCGCCTCGGCGCGAGCGAAGACGGCGGCGGCCTCGGGCGACAGCGGAGGCGGAGGCGGGGGCGGCGGCGGCGTGGAAGGCGTGGTGGCACAGCCGACCGCCAGGGCGGCGAAGAGGGCAACGAGACGCAGACGCATGCGGACTCCATCAGAGGAAAGCGCTTGGGTGTCTAGTCTTCCGAGCGGCAGGGATCGAGGGCTTTTCGCGAAGTTGCGCTAGCGTCGGCGCCCTCCCTTTGCCACCGGGGTTCCCGCTCCACCATGCCCGCCGAGAAGCCCAGGACGCCGCAGGACGCGCTGCCCTTCCGCCTCGAGGCGCTGCTCGACGCGCTGACGGACCGGCACCTCGCCGACCGGCTGGAGCGGGTGTACCGGGCAGCGGCAGTGGCCATCGACCGGCTGGGCCACTTCAACATCGTCAAGTACGAGCCCACCACGGTGGAGCCGGATGGGGCGGACCTGTCGCTGTGGGAGACGATGGCGCCGGCGCTCCGGGACACGCTGGTGGACGTCAACCACCTCATCGCGTTGGTCCGCGAGCAGTTCCCGGCACCGGAGCGCCCCGCGGGGAAGGACGACGGCTGGAGGCCCCCGCCGGCCAGCGCGGACGAGCGGCTGGCGGACGAGGTGGAGGTGGTGTTCCACGGGAGCGCGGAGCGGCTGGCGCGGCGCGTGGCGGACCTGGGCGAGCGCGTGCGCCGTCCGGAGGTGGTGAGCGACCGCTGGGCGCTGATGGCGGAGCTGCAGAGCTTCCGCCTGGACTACCGCTCGCGGATTGGAGACCTGGTGTACCTCACCGCCTCGGCCTTCGAGGACGTGCGCCGCGAGGAGGTGGTGCCGGGCCAAGCGGTGCAGGTGTCCGCGGCGGCGGCGCTGCGGGGCGCGATGATGGACCTGAAGCGCTCGCTGCTGAGCAAGCTCGAGCGCGTGGCGCGCGTGGGGCCCGAGGGGCTGCCGGCGCTGGCGCGACAACTGGAGGAGAGCCTGGCGGCGTTCGCGACGATGCCGGCCTCCATCACCCTGCGCACGCGGGACAAGCAGCAACTGGTAGAGGTGCGCGGGCAGTTGCGAGAACACGCGGGCCAGCGGCAACTGGAGGCCGAGGTGCTGCCCCGGCTGCTGCAGCCCATCCTCGGCACGCTGGAGCGGGTGGCCGAAGAACTCACCACCCAGGTGCTCACGGGGCACGACCGGGCGGTGTGGGCCGCCTGCGTCGCGCGGCTGGAGCAGGCCTCGATGCACCTGTTCCTGAGCTCACCCGGCGCCGAGCGCGTGCTGCTGGAGGCGCTCGAAAGAGCAGGCGAGCTCTATGGACGCTCGGCCGCTTTCGATGCGTTCCTGCGCAAGAGCCGCCGGGCCCCGGGCCAGGGGCTGGAGGACTCGGAGCTACGCGAGACGCTGGAGTTGTTCCGCGAGCGGCTCGCGCAACTGCCGTTCCACTGAAGGGACCCGGAAGCCGGGCTACTCCTTCTTGGTGCCTTCCGGCAGCGCGGGCGTGGACCTCGCGGCGGGCAGCACGCGCAGCTGCTGGTAGCGCTGGCCGAGCGTCTCCGGCGTCAGCTCCTCCTGCCACTGCTTGGGGTTGGTGTTCCACCCGAAGTCGGCGGGGACCTTGCCGCCGCCCTGGCTCTTGTAGCCGATCATATCGGGGAACTGGTTGGACCAGCGGCCACCGGGATCCGGCTCACTGGTGACCGACTGGCGGTTGGTGGGAAGAACGAGGGGCTTGGGGGCGTCGCTCATGATCGTCTCCTACGAACCCACGCAGCCTCTCCGAATCCCGCTCGCATGGGTAGAAGAAAGCTGCGGCCGAGCCCCCGCCCGCGCTACCTCAAAGGCCCACATCCACCGGCAGTGCGGCTGGCCGTGCCCGCCTCCGCTGCCGCGCCCGGGCCTTGGCCGCTGGAGGCAACATCCGAGGCCCCAGCTCGAACACGGCGGCGAAGAATCGCGCCTGGGCCTCGCTCCCATAGCGGTAGTGCCGCACACCGCCCTGCTTCAACACCACCTTCACGCTCCACCCACGTCGATCCTGGACGAGCGCCACCTGTTCAATCTCCGCCATCCGCCCATCCCCCCCTCGGGAGCCTTTACTTGAAAGAGCCGTGCCAGACCGGACACGGGACTTCGCCGGGTTGCGGTGTGTACAGGTGGGCATTCGCGGATCGCCCCGTAAGGACTTCAGGGTCGCTCGCCTGGCCGCCTGCTCACTACCGAAGGACAGGTCCAACTCGACTTGTGGTGGCCGAATTCTGCGTTACGTCAAAGGCATGAATGCGATCCCTGAGTTGAACGGCGACCGGTTCGCCGAGTTCACCCTCCCCGACGGCTGCATGGTGTGCGGAGGTGAGGTGACGATCCGCGCGACTCCTTCGGGGGCGCACAGCTACTGCGCCAGGTGCCACAGCCTGACGCGGCCCCGCATGCGGGTGCGCGGCAACAACCTGGAGCTGTCGTACGCGGCCACGGCCAGCGCGTAGCTCCCGTCCTCTGTTCACCGCTCCAGGTGCGGCCCATGAGAGAGTCGCTCCATGCTCTCCCTGCCCCTGGAGCTGGGCCTGACGGCGCGCCGGCTCGAAGAGAAGGACACCGCGGCCCTGCAGGCGCTGTGTGACGCGTGCGCCGACTACCACGTCCTCATCTATGGTGAGCCCGCCGGGCCTGGAGAGGCGCGGAACCTGCTGACGGAGCTGCCTCCGGGCCGGACGCTGGAGGACAAGTTCTTCTTCGGCCTCTTCACGCCACGTCCGCGCCTGTGCGGCGCGCTGGACCTGGTGCGCGACTGCCGCGAGCCGGGAGAGTGGTACCTGGGGCTGTTGCTGCTCGAGCCGGGAGTGCGAGGCAAGGGCCTGGGCGAGGGCATCCTGCGCGCGGCGGAAGGCTGGGCGCGAGCCCAAGGCGCGTGGCGGATCCGCCTGGCGTGCGCGGAGCAGAACACCTCGGGGCGTCGCTTCTGGGAGCGCCACGGCTACCGCGAGGACAAGCCCTTCCCACCGAGGCGCATGGGCACGCGGGAGACGGTGCTGGTGGAGCTCGTCCACGCCCTGGAGTGAGCACGCCCCTGCTCAGCGCACCAACCACAGCCACAGGGGCGCGGTAGCGAAGGACAGGGGAATGCCCAGCCCCACCATGAGGGCCGCCAGGTCCGGATCCAGCTCGTACTCGGCGGCGAGGATGGCGCCGCTGACCATGGGGGCCATGGCGTTCTGCAGCACGGTGGCCTCGCGAACGAGCGGAGTGACAGCGGGCAAGGCCCACAGCCCGAGCACCACCAGGGCGGGCGCCAGCACGAGCTTGTAGCCGAGCCCCAAGGCCAGCGCGCCCACGCGCTCCCGCATGCCTCCCAGCTGGAGCTGAAAGCCCACGGAGAAGAGCGTGAGCGGCGTGAGCGTCGAGCCCAGCCGCTCCAGCAATCCATCCAGCCAACCGGGGAAGGTCCAGGGGCGCAGGAGCAGGGCGAGCACGAGCGCCACGAAGGGAGGAAACGTCACCACCTTGCGCAGGAGCGTGACCGGGCGCAGGGCGCCACCACCGGAGGAGGTGTGTACGGCGAAGACGGTGGCCAGCGTGGCGAGCACGAGGAAGGAGCCGAGCTGATCCACCACCACGGCCACGGCGAGCCCCTCGCGGCCAAGCAGAGCCTCGGCCATGGGCAGGCCGACGAAGGCGGTGTTGCTCAGGCCCGCGGTGAGCACGATCGCGGCGATGGATGCGCGCCCCAGGCCCAGCCGAGGGCCGATGAGCCGACAGAGGAGCACGGCGCCCAGGAAGATGAGCCATGGCGAGACGGCGGCGGCGATCAACCCGGGACGGAACTCCAGCCGGTGGACCGCGCGGAGCACGAGCGCGGGCAGGGCCACGGCGAGAACGAAGGAGTTGATCACCATGGCGGTCTGCGCCGGGAAGCGCTGGCTGCGCCGCCCCAGCGCCCCGAGCATCAGACACACCCCGAGCAAGCTGATGACCTGAATCATGAGGCCCGGCCCTTCGCCTTGCGAGGCGTGGCCACGGCAGGAGCCACGGGAGCAGGCTCCACCCTCGGAGCGGGAGGGCCCTCGCCCGCGATGAGGGAGCGCTCACGCTGGATGAGCTCTGCCAGGAAGTGGAGCACGGCGCGCACACGCGCGTTGTGCTGCAAATCGCGGTGTACTACCAGCCAGATGTCACGGCGCAGCGAGGCCACGGGCGGCATGAGCCGCCGCAGCCCGGGCTCTCTGTCCCCCATGAAACAGGGCATGAGCCCCAGCCCCACGCCGGCGCCCGCGGCCGCCACCACCGACAGCAGCGAGTTGCAGCGCACGGCCACCCGGGCGGACGTCGCCACCTCGTTCATCCACCGCGCCTCGGGCCACTTGGCCGCCGCGTCCGCGTAGCCGATGAGCTCATGGCCCGCGAAACCTGTGGCCGGGTCGGGCAGCCCGCGCCGCGCCAGATACCGCTCGGCGGCATACGGAGCGATGGCGATCTCCCCCACCTTGCGAGCCACCAGGGTGTCCTCCTGGGGGCGAGTAAGACGCACGGCGATGTCCGCCTCGCGCCGAGCCAGGTCCAGGGCGCCATAGTCGGTGAGGAACTGCACCTCGATGCCGGGGTGGCGCTCGCGGAAGGGCCCGAACAGCGGCAGCAGCGTGCGCACGGCGAAGGCCTCGGTGGTGGTGATGCGCACGGTGCCCTCCAGCCGCGCGTCCTCGCCACTGGCCTTGCGCTCCACGGCGAGCGCGGTGGACTCCATCTCCTCCACGGAGGCGCGGATGTTGCGCCCGGCGGCGGTGGGCACGAAACCCGCCGGCATCCGATCGAAGAGGCGGGTGCCCAGCTCCTCCTCCAGGGCCGCCAGCCGCCGCCCCACCGTCGTGGCGTCCACGCGCAGCGTGCGAGCCGCGGAGGCGAGCGAGCCTTCACGGGCGATGGCCAGGAAGTAGCGCAGGTCGTCCCAGTTCGGCATGGCCTGCAAATTCGCAGGGGCCTGCTGCGAACACCAGCGTTTTCGCATGGCGGGGACTGAGGCATTCCTATCGCCGTTCGGACGCGCTGCCGCGCCCGAGTCGCTCACCGAAAGGAAGAACCGCCATGAAGACCTCCCTGCCCCTGTTCGCCTCCCTCGTCGCGCTGCTCACCGTCGCCTGTGCCAGCACTCCGGAGGGCGCGAAGACGGCGGTGAAGCCCCAGGACCTGAAAGGCACTTGGTCGAGCCCGACGTGCGAGGCCGCGGGCGGCACCAACTTCATCCAGCGCCACTTCACGCTGACGGAGAACACCTGGACGCTGAACCTGGACGCCTTCGGGGACGCGCAGTGCCAGACGAAGCTGTTCACGGCGCGAGTCCAGGGCCCCTACACGCTGGAGAAGGACTCGGCGGCGGTGCCGGGCGCCACCGAGGGCAACTTCGGCTTCGGCGAGCTCTACATGACGCCGCACCTGCCGGCGTTGGCGGAGGCGTTCCAGAACGCGAAGTGCGGCACGGGGACGTGGAAGGTGGGCGAGGAGCAGCGGACGACAGAGACGGGCTGCCTGTTCTTCCAGCCGACCTCGGCGTGCGGCACGGACCACGACCTCGTGAAGGTGGACGGCGAGCAGCTCTTCTTCGGTCAGCGCCCGGCGGACAACAACATGTGTACGCCGGACAAGCGCCCGGCGGCCCTCACCGCGAAGCCCGTGGTGAAGCGCTGAGCCTTCAGAAAGACGACGCCGCCCGTCCGCCAACCAGGAACGGGCTTTCACAGTGCTGCTAGCGTCCGAGCGTATGGGACGCACCATCGCGATCATCAATGGCGAGCAGTACTGGCACAGCTACTTCCCGGGCGACGAAGTCATCTACCGCCGCATCCAGGACTGCGCCTGGGTGCTGCGCGACGGAGAGCTGTGGTGCATCGACCGCGAGGCGGCCACGCGGCTGGACGGAGTGCTCTGGCGCGTGGGCGCCATCCGGCCGCAGGAGCGTTACCGCACGGCGCTGGAGATCATCCGCCTGAGTGGGGTGCCGTGCGTGAACCCGGCGGAGGTGCTGCTGCGCGGCTTCGAGCGACTCTCCATGCTGGCGGAGCTGCGCGCGGCGGGCCTGAAGACCATCTCCTTCGATGTGGCCACGGGCGACGACATGGCGCGCCGGCTGGGGAGGAACTTCCCGCTGGTCGTGAAGGCGGGCAACCACCACGGCGGCTACGGCAAGGCGCGGGTGCAGGACAACGAATCCTGGGGAGACGTGGCGGACCTGCTCTTCGCGGTCGAGGAGTACGTCACGGTAGAGCCGTACATCGACTATCGGCGGGACGTGCGCTGCCTGGCGGTGGGTGACCGATACTGGGCGATGGAGCGAGAGGGGCGCGGGTGGAAGGCGAACGTGGATACGCGCAAGTACCGGCTCATCGAGCCGCCCGAGGTGCTCGTCCAGCAGACGCGCGCGGCGATGACCCACTTGCGCGCCGATACGCTGGCGCTCGACTTCCTGGAGAAGGAGGACGGCGAGTTCGTCGCGCTAGAGAGCAACGACACGCCCGGCTACTCCGGCTTTCCAGACGAGGTGCGCGCCGCCCTGGCGAACTGCCTGAAACAGCGGCTGGGCGCCGCCTAGGGTTGCCGGAAGGTGCGCTGGATCTTCCCTCGCCTCAAATAGACGACCTGGAGTCCGCAGGAAGCACACTTCACCTCCCACTCTCCAGGACCGGTCTTGGAGCCCTCCAAGGGCAGGAAGGTGACGCGGATGATGCGCAGGTCGTACTTGCTCCCGCACTCGGGGCAGCGCAGAGAGGACAGCCTGGGCCAATCCCACCGGTACCGGAAGTCGTTGAGGCTGACCACGGCGATGAAGAGGGCCGTGCCCACCACCACGCAGGCCACCCAGGCCAGCAATTGCATGAGGAAGCTCATGGCGCAGCCCTTCTGAAGCGCCCAGCCTACCCGCTCCGGAGCGCCTCCAGGGACGAGTCCTGCCCGTCCGTCCTCTTGGAGACCGCGAGGCGCTGGCGCATGCTGCGCGCCCTGATGGGCCCCCCCTCTCGAACGACGCTCCGCACCCGACTGGTGGAACAGGTGCGCGCCACCGTTGGCGGGCTGCCTGGGACGTACTGGCTCCTATGGACGGGCACGCTGGTGAACCGGCTGGGCGCCTTCGTGGTGCCCTTCCTGGCGCTCTACCTGACGCGGGAGCGCGGCTTCAGCGAGGAGCAGGCGGGCCTCGTCGCGGCGCTCTACGGTGCGGGGGCGGTGGTGTCTGGGCCGCTGGGAGGCACGCTGGCTGACCGGTTCGGGCGACGGACGGCGCTGGCGCTCGGCTTGTGGCTGGGCTCGGCGGGGATGATCTTCCTGGGCTTCTCCCGGGAGCCGATGTGGATCCGCGTGGCCGCCTTCACGCTGGGAATCGTGGGAGAGATGTACCGGCCGGCCGTCTCCGCGGCCATCGCGGACGTGGTGCCGCCCCAGGATCGAACGCGGGCCTTCGGGCTGCTCTACTGGGTGGTGAACGTGGGCTTCTCCATCGCGCTCCCCTTGGCGGGGCTGGTGTCCCGAAGCGGCTTCCTCCTCCTCTTCCTGGTGGATGCGCTCACCACCTTCCTCTACGGCTGCATCGTCTGGTTCAAGTTCCCGGAGACCCTCCCTCAGCGCTCCGCTTCGAACTCCGTGCTGCCCTCGCTGGCGCCCTTCTGGGACAAGACGTTCCTGAACTTCTGGCTGCCCACCTTCCTGATGGCCCTCATCTTCTTCCAGATGAACGTGGCGCTCGCCCTGGACCTGGGCGCGCGGGGCATGAGCCCGGCGCAGTTCGGGCTGGCCCTGTCCGCCAACGGCGTGCTCATCGTGCTGGTGCAGCCCTTCGTCGGGCGCTTCGTCTCCCATTGGCGCCGCTCCGCCGTGCTCGCCGGCGCCGCGGTCTTCACCGGCGTGGGCTTCGGGCTGCATGTGCTGTCGTTCAACGTGCCGCTGGCCATGATGGCCGTGGTGGTGTGGACGGTGGGAGAGATCCTCAACGCGGCGGTGGCCCCCTCGGTGGTGACGGACCTGGCGCCGCCGGCGCTGCGCGGTAGCTACCAGGGGGCGTTCCACATGAGCTGGGGGCTGGCCGCGTGCGTGGCGCCCGTACTGGGCAGCCAGGTACTGGGCCGCTTTGGAGGAATTACGCTCTGGAGCGGCTGCTTGCTGGTGGGCCTGATCGCAGCCGCCTGGCACCTGCTCGTCGCCGATGCACGGCGCCGCCACATGGAAGTGCTGAGGACGCGGCACGAGGGCGTGAGCGAGAGCGTGGACTGAGCCGCTCGGACCACCTTTCCCAGCATGCGGCGCGATGGGCTAACGTCCTCGGGCCATGCACCTGACGCGCGCCTCCACCGCCCTGTTGCTGACGTGGCTCCTCAGCTCGGGCTGCACCCGGAGCACCCCTCCCCCTCCCACGTCGACGAAGAGTCCCAGCGCCTCTCAGGAGGAGGTGGCCCGCTTCCAGAAGGCGGGACTGGCCGCGCCCGCGACGGCGCCCGGCCAGGCGGACACGGGCGAGGTGAACCTCGCGGAGCTGCGTGACTCGGTGGCGGATCCGCAGGTGCTCACCGAGGAGCAGATCGCGGCGCTCGAGCGTCCAGCCCAGCGGGAAGCCTCGGCGACAGGGGAGGCTGCCGCGCCGGATTCGCCTTCCGTCGAGGCGGAGGTGGCCGAAGGCGTGGAGGCAGGAGTCCAGGGAGGCTTCGTTGGAGGAGTCGTCGGTGGAGCGCTCGGCGGCCGCGCCGCCAGCACCCCTGCGATGGAGCCGAGCGCCGCCGGAGCCCCTCCGCCTCCGCCTCCACCTCCGCCCGCTCCCGCTCCCGCGGACATGGCGCGCAAGGCCGATCCTCAGAAGCCCTCGAGTGGCAAGGGTGGAGCGCCGCCCACGCCGGTGCTGCCGAAGGTGGAGGCAGCGCCCCGAACGGCCAAAGTGCTGGTAACGGATGAGGCGGGCCGCTACCAGCCGCTCAAGACGCGCGCGGTGCGCGTGGTGACGTACATCCAGGGCGCCCGGGCACGCACGGTGGTGGACCACCTGTTCGAGAACGACACGAGCCGCAGCCTGGAAGGCACCTTCTACTATCCGCTGCCGGGAGGAGCGACGGTGGCGGGCTTCGCCATGTACTCGGGAGCGGTAGCGGTGAACACGCCCTCGCTCTTCCAGTCCTCGGAGCTGCTGCCGCCTCTGGGAGAGGACTCGGCGAAGGTGGAGGAGCTGGGAGCTGCCGCGCCGCCGAGCAAGCCGGGGGCAAAGTACACCTGGGGTGAGCGCCAGGAGGCCCGGGTCGTCGAGCAGAAGCGAGCGCGTGAGGTGTACGAGGAGGTGGTGCGGCGCAACGTGGACCCGGCCCTGTTGGAGTGGGCGGGAGCCTCCACCTTCAGCGCGCGCGTGTTCCCCCTGCCTCCCAAGAGCCTCAAGCGCGTGGTGATCGCCTACGAGCAGACGCTGCTCTTCGATGGGCAGCGCCTGCGCTACACGTGGCCGCTGCCTCCCGGCGCGGGGAAAGAGCTCCAGGTCTCTGCGCGAGTGCATGTGGACCCACGCCACACCGCGGAGGTGCTGGTGCAACCGGAGCCAGGTCCCCAGCCACGAGCGCTCGGCCCATGGCAGGCGTACGACTTCTCCAAGCTGCAGGGAGACGGCGCGCTGGCGGTGGCGCTCACGCCCAAGAACGCGGAGGCCGACGTACTGGTGGGCAAGGATGCGGCGGGGCTGCCAGGCCAGGCCTTTCACGCTCGCGTGCGGCTGCCCGAGCGTCTGACCTCGGGCGCGGAAGGCGCTCCCACCGGACGGGCGGTGCTGGTGGTGGACACCTCTCTGTCGGCGGAGGACGGCAACGCCTGGGCACTCCAGGCAGCCACCTTGCGCGCACTGCTGGAAAAGGATCCGACGCTGAAGGAGTACGCGGTGCTGCTGTTCGACGTGCGTCCGCGCTGGCTGCACGCCCCGGGTTGGCGGCCCAATGACGCCGCGAACCGCCAGCAGAGCTTCTCGGAGCTGGAGCGCATGTTCCTGGAGGGCGCTTCACACGTGGACGGAGCGCTGGAGGAGCTGGACCGAGCCGGGCGCGAGTGGCTCGAGCCCGCCCAGCCCAACGAGCGGGTGACGGCCTTCCTGCTCTCGGATGGCAATGCCACCTGGGGCCAGAGCCAGGTGGACGCACTGCTCACCCGCCACCCCAGCGTGGCGACACTGCGCTGGGTGAGCTACCGCTTCGGCGAGGCGGCGGTGAACACGGAGCTGTTCGACGCGCTGGCGCGAACCAGCGGTGGCCGCGTGGTGAACGTGCTCTCCGGCTCGGAGGTGGAGGCAGCGGCCAGGGCGCACCGAGCCGCCTCGGTGGTACTGGAGCGGGTCACGGTGAAGGGCGCGCAGGTGAAGGATCTGGTGGTGGCGGGCCGGCCCCACCTGCTCTTCCCGGGACAGGAGCTGCAAGTGGCCGGGCGGCTGCCGTCGGAAGGCGCGGCGGAGCTGGAGGTGGTGACGCGCGCCGGCCAGGAAGAGCGCGTGCTGCGTGTGCCCCTGCCGCGCGAGGAAGACAGCCTCTTCGCGCCGAGAGCCTGGGCGGAGCTGTTCGTGGGGCGACTGGTGTCGCTGGACGACGAGCGGCTGGACCGGATGGTGGTGGCGCTCAGCCAGCACTACCGCCTGGCGAACGGGCGGGCCTCCATGCTCATCCTGGAGTCGGAGGGCGACTACACCCGCTACTCCGTGCGCAACGAGCAGGTGAACCTGGAGGACCTGGAAGGGCTGCGGCGCAAGGAGGAGGATCAGCGCCGGGACAAGCTGCTGGGCATCGCCTTGGACGAGGTGCCGGACTCGGGCCGGGAGGTGGTGCGCCGGCTCGAAGCCCTGCGTTCACAGCTCGCGCCGCTGCTGCGGCGTCAGCCGCTGAAGGATGAGCCCTACGCGGGCGGGGAGGAGCGCCTTCAGGCGGAGCTGGAATACCGCAAGGCTCGGCGAGAGAACCGGGACGACGTGCTGGTGTACGAGGCCATCTCGCGCAAGCGGGCCTTCTCGGGAGACACCTGGGGGGCAGTGCGTGCCCTCTCCTCTCCGGTGGAGCTGCGCCCGAAGGATCCGGAGGCGCTGCGGCTGGTGGGCTACGGCATGCTGGCGCTGGGGCAATACCCAGCGGCGGCCGAGCTCTTCGAGCACGTGCGGCTGAACCGGCCCTTCGAGGGCCAGGCGTACCTCGAGGAGGCGTTGGCGCTGGACGCGACGGGCCGCTACGGAGAGGCCGCGCGCAACTACGAAATCGTCCTGGCACGTTCGTGGGCCCGACACCCCGCCGAGGTGAAGACGGCGGCGGCGTACCACTACGCACGGATGCTCTCGGCACTCGCCCGACACCCCCGGGCGGAAGCGGCGGCCACCGCGCTGCGAAACCGGGTGGGCGAGCTGGCGAAGCTCGAGTACCAGGGCGCGGAGATGAACTTCCAGCCGATCGACTACCAGCTCACCACGCACTGGAACTCGGACAGCACGGACATCGATCTCTGGGTCATCGAGCCGACCGGCGAGCGCTGCTACTACTCGCACCGCGACACGAGCCTGGGAGGCAAGCTCTTCTGGGACATCACGGATGGGCTGGGGCCCGAGCTGTACCACGCGCGCAAGGCGGCGCCGGGGCCGTACCACGTGGTGGTGCATTACTACGGCAACCGCTCGTCCCGGTACGTGGTGCCCACGGCGCTGCTGTTGGTGAGCGACCGAGGCGTCTTCACACCGGAAGAGGAGTACCGGCGACGCTTCCAGGTCCGCATCCTGCCCAAGGATGACGCCCGGCTGCTGCTGCGCCGGGAGGAGATGGTGCCACTGGCGCAGGCACGCTGATCAACAGCCGACTTCCGTGCCGCGAGCTTCAGAACGGCAGGAGGAACACGGCCATCAGCGCCAGGTACATGACGATGACGAAGAACATCGCCAGGTAGTTCGGGTCGGTGTCGTACATCAGGGAGTTGGGATTCATGGTGGCCTTCTTTCGGAGGTCTTCACCCTTTCCTACGGCCCGAGTCCCAAATCATTGCGCCACGACTCCCCCCGAATCGGGCACGCCCCAGCTGCTCGCACGCGCACCAGGCAACCAGGCCTCACTGGAGCAGGTGTGAACCTCCACGGAGCGATCCCCCTTCCGCCAGGTGGCGCATGGCGGCCGCGAGCCAGCGCACGCACTCCTTCCACCCCACGGAGGTCGGAGCGCCGCCACGGAACATGTCATGGGCACGCTCGAGTCCCTCCTCGAGAGACCCCTCGGACGGCATCGGAATCTCCAGGTAGAGGGACTCGGCGAACTCCGGATCAATGGGAGCGTGGATCCACACGGACCACTGGTGCTGAGGAGGCACGGCCTCGACGACATAGATCTCGGTGACGGCGTGGGGGCAGTCCGCCGCGTCACCGAGCGTAATCCCCGCCTCGGGCGGAACGCGCACCAACAAGGAGGAAACGGGGAGCCGAGGCGTCTGCCAGGGCTTCTCCAGGGAGTCGGGCTGGCGCAGCAGATTCGCGAGCACGGGCGTGACCTTGTAGGCGTGACGACCGCCCAGGTCGTGCGCCACGAGGTGCCAGTGGCGCAGGGCCTGCCAGGCGAAGTCCTCGAGGGCACGCACGTACCGCGCCTCGGGGAACGGGCCGTTGCGCTGGAGCACCATGGACAAGCGGTTCACCTGCAACGCGACGAACTCGGGGTCCGTGTACACGGTGCTGAAGCGGGTGAAGCCCACGCGCTGGGCGATGTGCTCGATGGCGAGGTAGGTCATATGGCCGAGCACCTGCCAGGCCTTGTCCCATGGCAGGCGCCCCGCGTTCATGTCTTCCACAGCGGCACTGATGCCTTTGTGGATTCCCAACGCCTGGATGTAGCGGCGACCGATCTCCAAGTAGTCCTGCTCGAGGAGTACGAAGCGCTCGAACAACGTTGCATCAGGTGGAATGTCTCTTCCCAAGTAGGGCCTCCCGAACCCTACTTACCGCGTTGGGTGCCCACGTGTGGAGAAGATTCGACATGCCGAGGTGAACTCAGGGAAAGACCACGTTTGCCAGCGTGAGGGTGCGGCCCCCGTCTGCCTCGAGCAAGTCGAGATGGTAGCGCTCCTGAAGTTGCCCGCGCCCAGCCTCCACCTCGAGGAGGAGAATGCTCCTCTCGGGAGAAGAAGGCGTCTGCACCTCCACCATCTGAAGCTGAAGAGGCGGAGAAGCCCTCAGCACCGCGCCTCCCGCCTTCCACGCAGCAGCCCCTCCCTCGGCCTGAAGTTCCAACCTCAGCGCAATGCGCTTGCGCGCGCGAAAGCTGAGCGCCGCTTCCACCCGGACCTCCGCTCCCTTCTCCACTCGGAGAACGGAACGAAGGTCCAGACCATCGATCCCCAGGACATCCAGTTCCCCAGCCGCGAGGAGCCCTAGCAACCCTTCCCCTTCGCAGAAGAATGGCAGGCGGTGAATCTCCACCTGCCGCTCGCCCTGCGAGGAGGACACCTCGAGAAGGAACTCCGCACTCCGAGGCACCAAATCATCAGAGAAGCGAACCACCAGACGCAGTCGCCTTCCCACCGGCAAGCCTGTCCCAAGAAGAAGGAAGACGCTGCGCTCGCCGATCTCGGCCCCCTGGAAGGACTCACGTGCCTCCAATTCTACTCCGTCCTTCTCGAGAGGGACGTTGAACAGCAAGAGAGTGGAGCGCCCAGGTTGGATGAACACCGTGGGAACTTCGGAGCCATCCGCCTTCAACTGGATGTGACGAACCCTCTTACCGACCGAGGAGGAGTCGGATTGAGCGTGCGCAACTCCTGCGAGGAGCAAAAGGCTGAGCAGAACAAGAGCGCGCAAGCGCGCTTCTGCTCCCTGCTCGGGGCAAGGCATCATCCTCAGAACTTCCGCGCCTCCGGGCCCTTCCCCCACACGTCCACAGGCATCGCCTTGAGATCCGCCATATCCACCGTACCGACCCCAGGCTCCTGGCCGCGCTCAGCCAAGTTGATGCCAGGCTCAAACCAGACGCCCCTCGGCCCGTCCTCGCGATGCTCGAACTGCATGCACACTTCGAACTGCCGACCATCCGGCAGCTCGATGCGATCGAAGCGCCCATAGAGTCGATCACGCACCCAGATCCGCCCGATGAACCGGGTTCTTCTCGGGAGCGTGGACCCACCCAGGTTGTCGTCCATCATCGTCCAGACAACCCTCTCGCTCTCGCGCACGGGAATGACATACGACCCACTTGTAATTTGTGAGTACTCGATGGGGCCGATCCTGATCCCGCTGAGGATGCGAAACTGATCGAAGGTCTCGCTGGCTCTCCTGGGGCAGTCCCGGTCCGTCGGCAGCGGGGGCGGAGAACTCGCGCAGCCAGCGAGCGCCGTGCAGGTAGCAGCCACGACCGCCGCCTTGCGCACTCCCTCCAGCGACTTCTTCGCCGGCTTCTCGGTCTCGGGGGGCGTCCTGGGCACTTCCTGGCCTGTGGGTTGATTCGACTTCTGGGGCGTCTTCACCAAGGGAACATCCTCTGGATTCGTCGTCGCAACGACGACCGCGGGGGTTGGCTCCCGATACGGGGCCGCGGTCCAGAAAGGTTCAGGCCACTTGGGCTCCAACGCCAATTTCTGACCTGCCAGGGAGGATGATTTTTCTCCTACCCCAGAGGTTGGAAGGGTTTGCGCCGAGCCCCACGCCGCCAGGACGGAGAGCCCGCCCAGCACCACCAGCCCCAGGGCCACAACGCCCGCCACGGCGCGAGCCCGACCGACGCGGACCGGCCGGCCTACCGCTTCAACGACAGGTGGCGGCAAGGTGGCGGAAGCGGCCTCCATGCCCCTTCCGCGAAACAACGCCCCGGGGAGCCAGGCCGAGCGCCTCCGCCGAGCCCCCTGCACCGTCGGAGGCAGCGTGGGCCACTCCGGCAGGCGCGCGCGCCGCTCCGGCTTCTCGGGAGCGCGCTGGGCTTCAGGCACGAGCTCCCACGCGAAGAGCTCCGCCTCCAGGGCTTCGAACCCGGCGAAGGACATCGCGGCCACCAGCGCCACGTGGACCTCCGCGCACGAGGGAAACCGGTCCTGGAGCCTCCGGGCCATCATGCGCAGGACGACGTCACTCACGGCCCGGGGAATGCGGGGATTGATGTCCGCGGGGGCGGGCGGCACGTGGCCCTCGATGGAGCCGAACAGCTCGTCCCACGCCACATCGGGTGGAAAGGGCCAGTGGCCGGTCAGCGCCCGGTAGGCGCTCACGCCCAGCGCATACACCTCATCGGTGGGCTTGTAGACGTAGCGCACCCCCGGCTTGCCGCCATGCTTGCGCCAGAAGGCCACCGCCTCGGGGCTGCGCAGATGAGGAGTGCCCGGAGCCATGCCCTGGGTGGTGAGGGCGTCCGCCCCCGCGTACCAGCCCACGCCGAAGTCGATGAGCACGGGCTTTCCATCGGGCTCACGAATGAGGATGTGCTCGGGCTTGAGGTCCCGGTGGAGCACGCCTTCGGAGTGCAGGTGCTCCAGGGCCAGCGCCACCGTGGCCAGCTTCTCGACGGCGACGCGGACGGAGGGGTTGCGCGCCTGGGCCCAGGAGTGGAGGGGCAACCCCGGCACCCAGTCCATGACGAAGTAGAGGTAGCCCGTCACGGGGTGGGGCCAGCGCCCGCAGGCGTGGAAGCGCACCACATGGGGGTGGAGGGCCCGGGTCATCAGCAGGGCGATCTCCCGTCCCAGACGCTCGTCCCCGAGGCGCCGAGCCACCTTCAGGGCGAAGAACTCCCCAGGTTGGGCGGTGGACTCCACGCGGTAGGCGGCGCCGAAGCCACCGCCCCCCAGCGGCGACAGGATGCGCCAGCCATTCACCTCGGTCCCTGGGGCCAGCGCCTCCGGGGACACCTGGATGTTCTCCGCGTTGACTGCCATGGGGGCGTTCCCTCCTCTTGGGAACACCCAACCTAGCAGGTCACTGACTCACCAAGTAGGGGGGAAACGATCCAACGTCCTCCATCCCCTCCTGTTCTCCGGCGCTCACTTGCCGAAGAGGGCCTCGGGGCGCTGCAGGCCACGGGCCTGGGTGACCGGCAGGAGGATGTCCGCGGGGGGCGCATCCGCGGTGAGCAGCAACACCCGCACCGAGGTCTCCACCACGTCCTCGGCGCCGGGCCGCACCATGCCGCGCCGCGCATCCTCCACCCGCTTCTGGCGGTACGCGTCGAAGCGCTCGCGCACCCGGCCGGCCAGGTCCGCCATGGCCTTGTCGCCCACCTCCACGCGCAGCTCCAGCTCGTTGCGAAGCTGCACGGGGTCTGCCAGCACGCCGTAGCGGTCATAGCCCTTGTTGCTCGTGTCCTCGTGCGACACGTCATAGTCCTGGGTAACGGGGGCCGGCGCGGCCTGGGGCGAGAGCAGGTCGCGGAGCACCGAGGTGACGGTGGCCTTCACCGTCAGCCGGTGCTTCTCCACGTCGTAGACGAAGTCCGAGTACATCGGCTCGTCCACGGTGAGCGGCTCGCGGAAGACCAGGTCCCGGTTGCGCTGCACCTCGCGCCGCTGCAGCTCCGCCTGCTCCAGCGCCGCCTCCACCTGCTTCTGCAGCTGCTGCGCCGCGGCGAAGTTCTGCGCCAGCAGCCCCTCCTCCTGGCCGCACTGGCTGGCGGCGCACCCGGCCGGGTTGCACTCCTCGGGCACCTGCCCGACCTGGGACTGGGACAGCTCCTGGACAGCCTCGCCACAGTCCTTGATGAGCTCCACGCACGTCTTCTTCTCCCGCTCGCGGCAGCGCTCGGCGGCCTGACGCACCGTGGTCAGCTCTGCCTGGCGACGCAGGTACTCGCGCAGCGCGCCGTCCTGCTTGCGCTCCACCTCCTCCAGGGTGCGCTCGGTCTGGAGCAGCTGCTTCTCGTACTGCTGGCGCTTGGGGTTGGGCACGCTGCGGTTGCCCGCGAGGTAGCGCTGGGTCTTCTGAAAGGGCTCCACCGCCTTGAGCGGCATGACGCGCTCCAGGGCCAGGTCCAGCTTCACACCGACCTTGGACTCGGGCGCCTCCGTCACCACGCGGATGGGCACCTCCTTGGGGAGCATGGAGGCCAGCCGTCCGGCGCCCAGGCGCTGCGCCACGTCGGGAGACTGAGCCCTGTCCTCCACGGGGGTGGCCACCACCAGGAAGGCCACCTCGTCGCGCAGCTTCTGCCGCACCGCCTCGGCGCGCTCCCGGGCCGCGGTGGCGCCGACCCGCTCCTGGTCCGCGCGCACATACGCCAGCAGCGCGTTGCCCAGCTTGCCTGTCTCCTCGAGCTGCTGCGCCGTCTTGAACCAGCGCTTGGCCCACGCCACCTGGACCGCGTCCACGCCCTTGCGAGCGGCCACATGGTCGGGAGCCACGGACAGCACCGCGTCGAACTCGGCGCGCGCGTCCTGCAGCCGATCCTCCTTGAGTGCCTTCTGGGCCGCCTCCACCCGCGCATCCAGGGTCTGCGTTAGCAGCGCGCGGGCCGGTGCGTTTTCCCCGTCCAGTTCCAGCGCGCGAACGAGCAGCTTCTGGGCACCCGGCAGGTCTCCGGCACCATGGGCGCGCTCGGCCTCCTGGTACACATCGGCGCTCCAGTTGCGGCGCACCTCGCGCAGCTTCACCGTGACTTCGGAGGACTCCGGGTCCGCGGCGAGGGCGCGCAGGTAGGCGGCCTCGGCCTCGGCCCACTTGTGCTCGGCGGTGAGCTGGTCGCCCTCCTTCACGGCGCGACCAAAGGCGGTACAGCCGCTCACGGCCAGCAGGGCACACACGGCCAGCAGCGCGAGGGGGCGGCGGGAGGGAGCAGTACCAGCGGAACGGTGTCGGACGGGCGTGAACACGGGCGCATCTTCGGGGAAAGCGGGGGCCAGGTGAAGGTTTCAGCGTCTCAATCGGCCGCTGAGGACCCGGACAAGGAGGCAACCTCCCACGGCGGGTCGCCCGGCGACGACCTTTGGCATGCCGCCACGTGCCCGTCTGGTGAGCGGCCAGCCATGCGCGTTCTTCGGCGGCTCCATGCAACGCGCGAGGGTGGGGACTAGATACGAAGGCCCCAGCATTTCCAGCGCCTTCGGTGGAAGGAGCGGTGGACCTGCTGGGTTGAGACAGACGGACCCTCTCGGGAATGACGCGACGCACCAGTCGTTGGTGAGTCAGCGACCAGGGAGTTCACCCACACGCGAGTCAATCGACCATGTCCTGCGCTCAGCCGCGACCCACCGCATTCCGCCTCCCCCTGCGGGCGGAGCAGTTCCACATCGAAGAGCACCGCAACGTCTACTGCCGGCACTACAGCGCCTGCGTGGATGTCGCCGTGAAAGAGGACTGGCAGAGCTTCACCTGCGCCAAGTGCCCCTTGTTCCAGCAGGACAAGGCGCCGGGCGCGGACGCCTACGCCTACAACCAGCCGGCCGATCCAGGGCGCCCCTGAGCCCTTGCCCCCCGAGCGGCGGAGCAGGCCGTCACGCGCTCCCGCCGTGGGGACGAGGCCCGGGCCGCGGGAGGTTCTTCTGCTTCGGCAGGCCTGAGCGCCGGACGCCTCCCCTGCCCCCTCCTCCGCGTCCGCCCAGGTGAGCCCTTTCATGTCGCTGTCGCGCCCTGTCGTCGTCCTGGCTGAAGATGATGGCGACCTGCGCGAGACGGTGACGGAGTTGCTGGAGCATGCGGGCTACCGGGTGGTGGCGTGTCCCAATGGCTTCGCCGCACTCCGCGCCTTCTTCAACGAGCCCCGGGTGGACGTGCTGGTGCTGGACTGGGTGCTCCCCGATATCGAGGGGCGGGACCTGATCCGGCTGCTTCACGCGCAACGTGAGCTGGCGGAGTTGCCCATCGTGTTGACCACGGGCCTCAGCTTCGAGCTGCCGAGCTTCGAAGGCGCCGTGTGCCTGCTGCGCAAGCCGTTCTCGCGCCAGGAGCTGCTGCGCATCCTGCACGCCCTGACCCACCACAAGACGGACCTTGCCCCCGCGACGAGCTGCTGCCAGGTGGCGTGAGGCCCCTCGCCGGCCTGTGCGCTGTCGCACGATCGGCCCGAGCCGGGTGTGGAGTGCTGTACGCCCAAGCCGTGCCTCTGTGGAGTGGCCCACGAAGCGCAGGGGGCCCCCGCTGGTGGTAGCCACAGGTAGGTGAATAGAGGTGAGACAGCGATCGGTCCGTGGGGGGCCGTGCATGGGAGGCGTGATGCTTCGCCAGCTGTTGCTGTCCGAATTCAACGCCGAGGCGTGGGGAGCCGAGGGTGGCTGGGCCCTGCTGGAGGCGGAGTTCCCCATGGTGGCCATCCAGCCGCTCGTCTCGGGGGTGGGCGCCCAGGTGTTGCGGCTGGACGTGGAGGAGTGGCGGGCGCCGGGGTTCGACCCAGCCGCGTGGGATCCGCGCATCTTCTCGGCGGTGGATGCGGAGCGTCTGGCGCTGCACCTGGTGGGGGCACGGGGGGAGGAGCTCGCAACGGCGGCGCTGGAGATCGTCACGCGCTACCAGGGACTGGTGGGCCGGCGTAACCCGGCCTCATCGGGGGTGGTGTTCGACCAACTCCTGGAACGGCACCGTGCATTGCACGACCTGAGCCGGTCCGGAGTGCGTGCGCGCTACCAGCACGCGCTGGATACCTGGCAGTGGGTGCTGCGGCTGGAGCCCGATGCGGAGCTGGCGGTGCAGGTGGCGGCGCTCTTCCATGGAGCGGAGAATTCACTCTTCGACGTAGCCCCCGTGGCGTGCGGCGCCGACATGGCGCGCGAGCTCCTGGCAGAGCTGGGCGTGGAGACCGCGAAGCGCGAACGGGCCTACCGGCTCATCACCCGCCACGTGCGAGCGGGAGAGACAGAGACGCTCGCGCTGCTCGATGACGCCGACTCCCTGTCCCTCTTCTCACTGCACT
The DNA here is from genome assembly GCF_034259325.1 of Hyalangium ruber. Lineage (NCBI taxonomy): Bacteria > Pseudomonadati > Myxococcota > Myxococcia > Myxococcales > Archangiaceae > Hyalangium > Hyalangium rubrum. The sequence goes on from NZ_JAXIVS010000018.1 coordinate 173,280, forward strand.
CATCCGGCTTCCTGCGTCACTTCGGCGTCGAGCCAGCGCCCTGCCAGGGCGCAATCCCGTTCACGCGCTCCTCGGCCTCGCGCCGGCTGGGGCAGGTGTACCTTTCGCAGCGGATGCGTCCCCTGCTCGAGGCCCGGAGGCAGTCCACTTCCGCGCCGAACCTGCCGTGCGCCCTGCCGATCGAACCCGTGTGAGAGAGCACCGCGTCGAGAGCTGGTTGGAGCTACAGGAGGCGCTCTTCGCGGGCTCCTGGAACGAGGCGCTGGGGCGCTTTCGCCCGAGCTTCGTCTTTCGGGGCGTGCCGGACGCGGGGCATGACCTCTCCACCTCGCTCAATCGTCAGGGAGGCGCGTTCGCCTCTCACGAGAGGGATCTGCTGCGGGCCTTTCGCAAGTACGCGCGGGGCACCTCGTCGCGGCCGTGCGAGTCGGTCTGGGACTGGTTGGCGCTGGCGCAGCACCATGGGCTACCCACGCGGCTGCTGGACTGGACGTTCAGCCCGAATGTGGCGCTGCACTTCCTGACAGAGGATCCGGAGCTGTACGAGGTGGATGGCGTGGTGTGGTGTGTGGACTACCGGGAGACGAACCGGCTGCTGCCCAAGCCATTGCAGACGCAGCTGCGCGAGGAGGGAGCGGACGTCTTCACCGCGGAGATGCTCGAGGCGGCGGCGGGAGACCTGCCCACGTTCGACAGACTGACGAAGCACCCCTTCGTGCTGTTCCTGGAGCCGCCCTCGCTGGACGACCGCATCGTGAACCAGTTCGCGCTCTTCTCGGTGATGAACGGGCCGATGCTGCGGCTGGACACGTTCCTGGAGAGCCAGAAACGTGGCGTGCGCCGGCTCATCGTCCCGGCCTCCCTGAAGTGGGAGGTCCGGGACAAGCTGGACCAGGCGAACGTGACGGAGCGTGTGCTGTTCCCGGGCCTGGATGGCTTGAGCCGCTGGCTGCGTCGCTACTACAGCCCGCGTCCGCGCTAGATCTCGACGTAGCGGCCGTGCAGGGGATCGGAATTCCCCTCGAGCCCGGCGTTCCGCTCCCGCTCGGTGCGAGCCAGCATGTCCTTCTCCGACTCCTTGCCGAAGGCGCCAAAGAGGATGGTGAGAAGAATGATCCCGAAGAAGATGATGCTGCCAACCAGCATGGATCCGACGATGAGCATGAGGCGACCTCTCTTTCGAAATCAGGGGAGCCCGGATGGCCCCTTGCCCTCGAAAGATGGGGATGCGGGAGTCCGTTGGCGGATTCCCTAAAGCAGTCCGCTCGCCTGCTCCCCTGGCACTCGGCAACTCAACGGGTGCTCGCCTACTCCATAAGTAGGCTATCTCTCCAATCGCCCCAACGTGGTAGATTGTATGGCATGAGCGATTCGACGAAGCTGATGAACTTCGGCCAGGCTCCCACCGAGCCAGAGAAGAACCGCTGGGTGTTCGGCCTTCGGGTCAAGATCGAGCCCTACCTGAAGGTGCAATCGGACCGCCGGGCGAGCCCGAAGAAGGCGGAGAAGCCGGACCGGTTCTCGGTGGAGATCAGCACTCCGAAGTACGAGCCCTAAGGGCCACCCCTTTCAAGGTGTAGGTAGCGGTCGCCTCCATGCAGAGTAGAGGAGAGAGCGAACCGTGGAGGAGGAGCGAGGTGTTCCGGATGCACCGAGCTGTAGAGCCGGGGCTGCTGGGGACAGGTCA